>JBCCBI010000150.1:0-11972 GCA_039034155.1 Deinococcota bacterium
CTTACGAAAAAACGTCGTGTCTGCTACATCGGCAATTGCTCTTAATTCGCTCCTTTTTCGATATATGACGAGCAAATTTAAAGAGGTTTAAGTCACATTCTCAAACATTAAATTAATATACTGGGCATAAGCATACTTGTTCTGTCAAATATAATGCGCCAGAGGATAACTCACTTTGGCGCATCATATTATTCTAGTTGGCGTTTCAGTCAGTTAGTAAACCGTGCTGACGTGCACTATCTTTCAAAAAGGCAAGACCATCTTTGGCAATTTTTTCAGACGGTTCATTAGGCGGACGCCATAAGCAGGTTGCGGCTGCCAGCGCTGGGTTGATGGCTGCAAAGGACTCGAGCACCAGCGACCCCGAAAAATTAATCTCACCTAGTGCCCGCCAAGCATCGTCCCAGTTGACCGTGCCACTACCTACATAGCCCCGATGGCTTTCACTCATGTGAATGTAGTCGAGCACATCACCTGTTTCAACGATGGGTTTGTAAAAGCCTTCTTCTTCAATGTTCATGTGGTAGGTGTCTGCGTGCAGTTTGAGGTTGTCACTATCTACAGCTAGTACCGCTGCGCGTGTATCTGCCAGCGAGTTATACATATAGGTTTCATAACGGTTACAGGCTTCTAGCGCCAAACGAATACCTTTAGACTGGGCGTAATCATCAACCTGAATGAGCGCCCTAGTGACCTTATCTTTTTCGTCTTGGGTGGGCGGTTTGCCGGTGAGCGTACCTAGCGAATACGCAATACAACCGCCTAGATAATTGCTTCCCAAAGCCTCAACTTGGTCAAGGGCGCGTATCAAAAAATGTATAGCTTTGTCGGGTACGTGGGGCATGTGGGCATCTTTAGGCAAAACCAATGAGCAGGCGGCGCTGATGCCGACTTCCTCGAGCACTGCCCGGTGCGCTTCGGCATTAAATGTATCCGGATCAAGCAGCGGAATTTCAATAAAGTCAAACCCTAGGCGGGCCGCATCTCGAATAGCTGCGTTACCTGCTTCTAATGTCCATTCGCCTATCCACACAAACGCATGTGCGCCAAATTGAACCATAGTTGTACCTCCAGAAGGACGTTACTCTGAACCCGTCTAGCATACCTGTTGAGACGGGTTTTCCCAAGCGCTGCGCGCGCATACTTAAGTACCTCCAAGTTGAAAAGTGGAGTTTATGAAACTCAGCAGTGCCCATCCTTAACCGCTAAACGCTATCTGAAAACTGCGGTTTCCAGATAGGAGGTACTTAATCTTGTGGTCTCAAGCACACATATCCCAATACCTTGTACAATGGGTTATCTAGACATTTGAAAGGAGTCACCATGACCTCTGCTAATACGGATGTTGATAAGGTACGTGAGTATCTATTGGAGCTTGATTTAAGCATTGATAAAGAAGACCATGACGATACGTTTTTTGTCGTTAGTGATGAAGAAAATGGCGTTAAAAACTTGGTGATTGACTGTGCTGACCCGCTGGTGATTCTAGAACAACTCATTATGAGTGGGTTGGATAATATTTCAGGAGCATTTTGTAAATCACTTTTACAGATAAACCGCACCCTAGTGCACGGCGCGTTTGTGCTGGATGAAACGGGTAGTAAGCTGCTTTTCCGCGATACGTTGAGGCTTGCCACGCTTGATTTGGATGAGCTCGAGGGCAGTATTAGCGCCTTGTCATTGGCACTAGCTGAGAATAGTAATACGTTACTCGAGCACGCCCCGGCAGCTTAACACCAAGCAGCTTAACGTTCACTCACAGATACCCCTAAGGAGGACACCATCATGGGTTTTTTCTCACGTCTTTTTAAAGTTGCCCAATCTGAAGCACATTCTGTTGTCGACAGGCTCGAAGACCCCATCAAAATGACTGAACAAGGTATTCGAGATTTGCGCGAAACTTTGCAAGAAGCACTCACTGGACTCGCCCAGGTTAAAGCCGTTGCTAATCGCCTCAAGCATGACCTGGATGAGCAAAAAGCAATTGCTAGTGACTACGAACGTAAAGCTGTAGCACTGCTACAACGCTCACAAAGTGGTGAATTAGCTGTTGCTGACGCAGACCGCTTAGCCGGCGAGGCACTGACCCGCAAAAACGAAGCTGTGCAGCGCGCTGCTAGCCTCGAGCAAGATTACACCAAACAAAGTGCGGCAGCAGACAACTTACAGCGCAAAGTGGAACAACTGCGGCGCGATATTAGCCGTTATCAGAACGAACTCATCACCCTAAAAGCACGCGCTAAGACAGCCACTTCTATGAAAAAGGTCAACAAAGAACTGGCTGGCGCAGATGCCTCTGGCACCATCGCCATGCTGGAAAAAATGAAAGCTAAGGTGCTCGAGGAAGAATCTCTGGCGCAAGCTTACGGCGAAATTGGCGACATCGACACGTCTATTGACGATGAAATCGACAAAGCTTTGGATGCCCCAAGAGATACGAGTGACGATCTGGCAGCACTCAAAGCTAAACTTGGTATGGGTGCTAGTTAAGCTTCCGAGTTAGGTGACAGTGTTTTAGGCGAGTTTACTTTGGCTACTCGCGTCTGAGACAAGGGCATTTCAAGTGATGCTGTCTCAGACGCGAGCTATGTTATACGGATTCCGATTGAACACTGCATAAACTCTGGCGCGGTTATTCCGTTCCCAACGGAATCCGTACTTTTTCTACGCGTTCCACGCGGGTTAATTCCTTTCGGAATCAACCGGGAACGGTATTAGATGATGACATTACAAGCTCAGTCTAAGATTCAGGCAAGGTAAACGGGCGGGCGAGTCCAGCTTCAGCAACCTCGAGGGCATCCTTGGGGGCGTAGCTGAGCGCCCGCACACCTTTGTAGGCGCGTTTGGCGGCATCGCGCTCGCCGCATAGGTCGGCAAGTTGTCCTAAACGCGCGAGTAAGTATCCTGGCAAGTAATACGGCTCGCTAAAGTTCTCACGGCTAGCAATCTCGAGGCAAGCTTTGGCTTCCTCGAGCTGCCCATAGGCAAAACGCAAGTTGCCTTCATGAAAGCGCGCTTCGGGCGTGCCAATTTGTTGTAAGCGCAAAATGGCATTGCCTGGTTCGGGAATCTCACTGCGAAAGGCAAAATCTAAAAAGGCGCGTGTTTCGGCATCTTCGCTAGGTTGTGGTGGAGGTAGGGCAAGCAGTGTGACCTTAGCTTCTAACTCGGCCTGTACAAACGGCAAAACATCACTATTTACCAGTGCCGTCACCCGCGTATGAGGTAAGTCCGCAATGCGTACTGCCATCACCTTACTGCGCTGCCGTAACCAATCTGTGCCGGGACCATCACCTAATGCTTTTTCCCGTGCCTCAGCATAAATTTGTACTTGAGGTAAAACCTCAGTTTGAATGCGTGCTAGCGTTAAAGGTTCGTCTAACATCATCTGTAATGGACGGAGTTGCAAGTTAACACTATCTAATTGCGCTTTAGCCTGCGGGTATTCGTCCATGTAGCGTTGAAAATCTGCGTAGGCGTTTGGGTCGGGGCTAGGTTCGCCCACACAATGCATAGTGAGCCCTACCTTGCGCGCCCACGGTACAACCGCGAGGGGTAGTGCGACATCGTCCGTGTCTTGCCAGCGGGGGTCGTCAAACGCATCAGCTGTCAGTGAGGTAAGTACCAGTGCCTCTGGGGTGCTAGCATCAGCTAAGTCGCGGATAGTGACCGCGTTGTATTGCGGGTATTTGACGTGAAGCGGTCCCATGAGCGGGAGTAACGTGACATCCATACAATTATGATGACACGACCCAATAGTTCAATTCAGGGTCATCACCACGCTTACTGACAGCAGTTTTAAGTCAATCCCTCAATGCGCCCAAATCTTTGAAACGTCATCAACGTATTAACCGTAAGAACACCTGACCACTCCTGTTTTGCACGTACCCAAGAATCCGGATAGGTATCATCCCACTGCCACAAAGGCTCCCAGCAACCAGAAGCATGTTGGGTGCTGATGTCGTAATTTAGATTGTTTGCTACAACGTCCTCGAGCCCATCCACAAATACAGACGTTGGCGCTGTAACCACTTGCACTGGACGTAGTCCATAGGTTTGCCACTGCTCCGGCGTACGCGCTAGGTCACTCAGGTATGTCTGTACCTTGACAAAAATCTTCTGTTTGTGATCTTCAGCTAGCGTTTCTGTCTTAAACAACCGTAATAAGCAGAGAATCTCGTGCATTTCTAGTTTGTCAGCATCGCGAAGTTTTGCAAAAACCTGTTCTGTCACCAGCACAATCACATCATCTGGTACAGCTTGTTGATAGTCGTAGAGATAGCTAAGAATCTCGGCTGTTGGGTTGAGGGAAAACCCTTCAAAGCGTTCCTCACGCTCTTGTTGATACCACCACGGTGCGCGCGGGCTTTGCTCAGCAGCTTTGGGAATAATTCGCCAACTGGCTTGCTGCTCATCAAAGGTGTTTAGGAAAAAAGCTATACCACTTGTGACCATTGGATGCGTTGCTGGCACGTTGAGGTCACGCAAGAGTTGAAACGCAACTGAGGTACATAAAGCTGAACTTTCAGGTGTGCGTAAATCTGGCTCGAGCCCATGCCCAAAGCCGCCATCAGCGTTTTGAAAGTTACTCAGTTCGGTTAAGACGCGCTCTGCAGAAGCATCTTGGAAAGCATGTTGAAAGCGGGCTAGCTCGAGGGGCCGTCCTTGGGTTTCTAAAAAATGCTGTGCGGCATTCAATTGCTCTTGGCTGAGCATCGTGGTGCGGCTCATTTGCTAGCTTGATGTTGAATTGTCATAGATTTCCTGAGCACCCAAAATATCTGGCATGTGCGTTTGTGACCACTTGCAGAGTGGGCGTAGGACCTCGTGTAAGCTCGAGCCAAGATCGGTCAATACATACTCCACTTTGGGGGGCACAACCGGATACACCGTGCGGACAACTAATCCGTTGCGCTCTAATTTGCGCAATGTTTGGGTGAGCATCTTTTGGCTGATGCCGTCAATCATACGCTCTAAATCGCTGTAACGCCATGTGTTGTCCCTAAGAGCATAGATCACCAGCACCGTCCACTTGTCTGCAATCATGTCGAGCACATCATTTGAAGGACAGCGGCGGTTAAGCACGTTGATAGGCGGTAGGTTGGCTAGTTTTTGCTGTAATTCAGGACTTGCCATGAACTTAGCTTAACGCACCAAAAGGTGTGTATACAACCCATGAGTAGGTACTTTACAAGTGGTTTGTAGACATCTATCATTTGCTTTGTGATGAGCAGCGCTGCTCCTGAAGCCTAACTAAGGAGTGCCATCATGAGTGGAAGTTTGAATATTTTAAATCCTAGTCAGCCTAAAAAGGTGCTGATGGTTGCAGCCAACCCTGCAACCTCAGACGTGACTGGCTGGCCCGTTGGTTTTTGGTGGGCAGAACTCACCCATCCTTACTGGGAATTTACCGAAAAAGGCTACGAGGTCGAGATTTGTAGTCCAACAGGTGGCACATTGCAAGCAGATGCTTGGAGTGACCCAGAAGATGCTAGCCAGTACAGTAGTGATGACCTCATCAGTCTGGGTTTCAAAACCTCACCTCAACACGCTGCTCTGCTGCGAGATACGCAGAGTGTTGAGGATGTGAACATCACCGATTACGATGCTATCTTTTTGGTAGGCGGTCAATCGCCTATGTACACGTTTTACGAGGACGATGCGTTGCACGCGCTGGTAGCCAGGTTTTATGAGGCTGGTAAGGTCACGGCAATTGTTTGTCATGCTACCTGTGTGCTACTTAAAGTCACCACCCAAGATGGCAACTTGCTGGTGAAGGATAAAACGTGGACAGGCTTTGCCAACAGCGAAGAGCAATTTGCCGATGAATTTGTGGGCAAGCGCATTCAACCGTTTTGGATTGAGGATGAAGCTGCCAAGCTCGAGCACACAAATTTTATAGTTGACAGCCGTTTTAAAGCTCACGCAGTCCGCGATGGCAACCTCATCACTGGGCAGCAGCAGTACTCGGGAACGGCGGCAGCTAAGCTAGTGATTGAGGCGTTAGGGATTTAACCCAAGAGGAGTGTCTGATTTATGAAGATTGCAGTTATTGGGGCCGGCAACATAGGTGGCACGCTGGGAAGGCGTTGGCTCGAGCAGGGTCACAGCGTTACCTTTGGTGTGCGAGATACGAACTCGGACAAGCTAACTAAGTTACAACACGACCTTGAGCACGCAGTGTTTACTACCCCTCAAGACGCACTGACCAGCGCAGAAGTTGTTGTGTTAGCGGTTCCGGGTAAAGTGGTTACTCAGGTTGTCGCTGGACTTGCACGTGAGCTCGAGCACAAAATCATCATTGATGCCACCAACAACCTCGCTGAGGATGTTATGGAGCATGTTGAGGTTATGCAACAACATATGCCCACAGCTAAGCTTTTTCGGGCGTTTAACTCGCTGGGCTGGGAGACCTTTGGCAGCCCTACAATTTCCGGACAGCAAGTTGATCACTTTTACTGTGGTGATGAAAGGGATGAGCAACAAACGGTACATCAACTCATCGCTGACATAGGGCTTAACCCTATTTATTTGGGCGGGCTGGAGCACAGCCCTATACTAGACGGACTTACTCGCTTGTGGTTTACACTGGCGTTTCAAAAAGGTTATGGACGCCGTGTAGCACTCAAAGTTGTTGCTGAATCTACTCCTTGATTGAAGGGATAAAATCAGCTATTTTCACAACTGATTTTTGATGTAAGCACAGACAATTTCAGTCTTAGTCAAAGAATATAGAG
This sequence comes from Deinococcota bacterium, assembly GCA_039034155.1. GTDB lineage: Bacteria > Deinococcota > Deinococci > Deinococcales > Trueperaceae > JBCCBI01. The sequence goes on from JBCCBI010000150.1 coordinate 6,738, forward strand.
CTACCCTGGGTTTAACGGCTAGTTAGTTTCTCTCAATCAAGACTGGCTCGATTTTTTCGAAAGATTGCTAGGCCCAAAAAAGGGTAAACGGAAAACTTGACAAACCCGAAACCACAATCCAAATAATGGAAATGTGTAATACACGGTGTCATAAACACTGTTAACATCATCTGTCAGTACCCCTATAATCCAAAGCAGCCAGTGTAATGCCATAAACGTTGACACCCAGAGGGCAAAGATCGAGAATTTCCGGCGCATGAATACAAAGTGTAGTACAACAAACGTTACGTAGTTTCCTACAAAGTAGATAAGACTAGCTTGGGCAGGTGGCAGTGCATAGTAAAGAGCTGCACTGGCAGCCATACCACAAGGGACAATAGTAAACCAGCGTGCTGTGTCTTCCAGATAGATGTCTAGAAAGCCACAACTTAGCACGGCCCAAAACAGCATACTTTTGTGACTTTGGGCGCTGGCAGTAATCACAATGGCAACGGCAAGATATGCGCCAATGAGAAGCCAAACGCTACCCATGTCATCATCTGCATAGCAACCAAAAAGAAAAAAGCTGAGGCCTAAAAAGATGACCATTACAACTATCGAAAACGCACTGAGCTGTTGTACGTTCGTTACATAAAAGAGGAACCCCATTCCAATAATCACATGACGTAACCTGAGACCTGCGTAGCGCACGGCATCGCCTCCTTTCAGCAAAAGTATTAATTCAATTGGCGTAAACTTAGCTTAGGGAAAGAGAGTATGAATACGCATCACGCTTTTGTAGGATGTTTGTAAGTTTCAGGGGTACTACCAGAGGGTGAGTTATGCTCCTAGGCTAGGTCATACCTAGCTCATACCAAAGAAAAACCACCATCTTGGGCAAACCAGATGGTGGTTAATATATACGAGGCTTGGCTAGTTCATGTATCTGTGTATTGAGATGTTTGCCACGGAAAGTGCCCCTCGAGCTCAACATGCAACATAAAGCTTAAAAACGTGCGAATGAGGACAATCAGAAGTAACACAATCATGTTGTTGACCGTTGGTGTCACGGCAACTGTGCGAATAATGTCAGCAATAATGAGGATCTCGAGCCCCAACAAAATCACGTGCCCTACGCGTTGGCGGTAATGCTCATAGGCGTGGTCGGGTGTGTCTCTAAACATGCGTTGAATAAAGCGAATGCTTGTACCTATCAACCCTATAACAAGTACCAATACGCCAAACAAGTCAACCCATTCACCTATGTGATTGATAAGCACCAAGATATCCATAGTGTTAGTCTAGCTCAAGCATACGCGTGCTCAAAGGGATATCGTGAGATAGATGCAGTTCAGAGTCAAAACTTAACACCCAAGGTTTTAACATTTCAGAAAAGGTTTAAACGTAAATATTTAAGAATTGATAGTTTAATGATTGTCGTCGTGTTAATGTTTGGAATCCTTCCATTCTTGACTGGTCGTTCCATAACTGTTAAGCTATCTCCCACGAGGTTGTGAATGGCAAGACCAAAATCTTTTAAGCAAGCTGAGGCGCTTGAAAAAGCCATGCAGCTTTTTTGGGAGAAAGGCTTTGAGGCAACTTCCATTCAGGACCTTGTAGACACCATTGGCATTAACCGTCAAAGCCTCTATAACACCTTTGGAGACAAAAAGCAGCTCTTTCTGCAGAGCCTTGACCTTTATCGCACGCAGGGGTTGGAGGGCATACTACAAAAACTGGCAGAGGATGAGCCAGTCCAGCAAAAAATAGCAGATGTGTTTCGGTTCATTATCGACGCATCAATTCATGATTCAAGGGGTTGTCTAATCGCAAATTCGACCCTCGAGCTTGCCAATCACGATGACGACGTTGCCACTATTGTTTGCGACAACCTCAAAAATTACGAAGATGCTTTTAGACAGGTTTTGCTCGAGGCACAACAGAAAGGGGAGTTAAGTCCTGACAAAAATCCTGACGCCATAGCACGTTATTTGTTTAGTAGTTTGCAAGGCATTCGTGTCACTGCTAAAGCCACAAATGACCGGGCAAGACTCGAAGATATTGCGGCCATCACGCTCTCGGTTCTTAGTTAGCGGTTCTCAGTTAGCAGTTCTCAAGTAAATTTTTTTGGCCAAGTTTTGGAACGATCGGTAAAAATGAAGGGATGTTATCAAGAATGTTATCAGTTAAACAACAACTTGCTACAACCATGATGTTATTGGCTGTATTGCTAGGCAGTTTAGTCAACGCGCAAGATGTGTCTGACATGCAATCTGTAGGGGTACTACACTTTGGACCCAACAACGAACTTTTTGTGGCAGACTCAAAAACAGGCACAATTTTTGCGTTTGACCTTCCTGTGGCTGAGGCACCCGAGCAGCCCCGCGCGTATAACCTCTACGATATTGATGCTCAGATTGCGGCTGCCCTTGGTGTGACCGTCGACCAAATCACCATCAACGACATGGTAGTTCATCCGGTAAGTAGCGTCGCCTATCTTTCCGTCATGCGCGGTCATGGTGATGACGCTATGCCTATCGTACTCACCATCAACCACGATGGCATGATTACACCCTTGGAGTTGGCTGAGTTAGCCTACACCGCTACCAGCATCAGCGATTTACCGGATGACGACCTGATTTTCTGGGACAAAGTTCCTGCGCGTAGTTTGAGCATCACAGACATTGATTACTACGATGGCGAACTATTTGTATCAGGCTTGTCTACAGGCGACTTTGCGTCAACCTTGCGCCGGATCGCCTATCCTTTTGATGACAGCATCAGCACCACCAGCATTGAGATGTATCACGCAATTCATGACCAAAATGAAACTCGAGCGCCCATTCGTACCCAAACAATTTTAGAAACCGCTGACGGGCCCATCCTCGTGGCTGCCTATACCTGTACGCCACTAGTGACTACGCCACTTACTGATTTAGAAGATGGCACGCATATTGTTGCCAAAACCATTGCAGAACTTGGCTATGGCAACACACCCATTGACATCATCCGCTTTCAAAGCCAAGGACAAGATGGCAGCGTCCAAAATATGGTGATGCTCACCAACACCGATTACAGCGCCATGGTCTTTAGTGAGGAACAAATCCTGGCAAGCCATAGCACAGAAGGGTTGAGTAGCGCGGTGGGTTTGGGGATGATGGCCGGACTTGATCCATTTATTACCCCGATGACCAATATTAATCAGGTCAGTGACCAAGACGCCATGCACCTGCTGATGCTCCGTACTAACAAAGACACGGGTAATCTTGATTTGGTGTCAACCCTCAAGGGTGTCTATTTCCGCCTGAGTGATTTTGTCAGCGAGTACGATTCTGTCGGCTATGAATATCCTGCAGATGGCTCACAGGAAGGCACTCGGCAGTTTCAAAATATGTTGCGGATGGTTGAAGGTTATCCAGATCGCGTCGTAGATTAACAATTTCTATAACTGGTGTTACAACGTGTTTCGTGTTGTGGCACCGGTTTTTTTGTTAAGTGGGGATTTAAGAAAGTAGACTTATGCTCGAGAACCTAAGAACATCCATCAAAACCCTGTTGATATTGGCGCTAGCGAGTTGTCTGTCTATGGCGTTGGCACAAAGCAGCAATGACATCACCATCACGTGGCATCAGCAGAATGCTCCTATAGCCGTTGAGGTTGCAGGGTTTTCAGAAGTAACCTTACAAACCTTGATTGCCCAAGAGCTTTTAACTGAGCAGTGGCAGCAGGTTTTCCAAGTTATCGTGGTAGATGAACAGCTTCAAAATCCCGTCCCTATGCTAGGCAGCTACAGCATTGAGGCAGACAGCCTAAGCTTTCGCCCGCGCTTCCCACTGCTGGCAGGACAAACCTATCAGGCGAGCTTTTCCTTTGCTGAACTAGTCACCTTGTTGCCTGATTTACTAGATGGCTCAAATTTGCAACAAGACACCATCATCAGCGAATTTGCCTTGCCTAGAGCAGATACACCTTTGGCAGAAGTGACGGCTATTTATCCTAGTGCAGACGAACTACCTGAAAACCTATTGCGGTTTTATGTTTACTTTTCAGCACCCATGCGAGAAGGTTTTGCAGTTGAGCACATCCATCTACTTGACGGTCAAGGACATGTGCTCGAGGGTATTTTCTTTGATGCTATTTTTGAACTTTGGGATCCATCGATGCAGCGGCTCACCTTGCTTTTTGACCCAGGTCGGGTCAAAACGGGTTTGCGCGCGCATGAAGAATTAGGGCGTGCTTTGACGGTTGGTGAAACCTATAGCCTAGTTATTAATGAAGATATGCGTGATGCTAGTGGTCAGGGGTTGGCTCGAGCTTTTGAAAAAACGTTTACTGTTACCGAAGCTGACTTAAGCCCACCTGATGTTAATTTATGGCAACTTATCACTCCAGAGGCAGGTAGTACAGATGCGTTGAGCATTCGTTTTCCTGCGCCTTTAGACCATGCGTTACTAACAGACTATGTGCGAGTGCAGAATGCTGAGGGTGAGGTTGTACATGGGGAGATTTTGCTCGAGCAAAATGAAACCGTCTGGCACTTTAATTCCGAAACGGCATGGCAAACCGGAAGCTACTCACTTCTCGTAAATACCAAGTTAGAGGATATTGCTGGTAACAATCTGCATGGTCTTTTTGACACTCCACCAGAAGAAAAACTTATCTTACTTGGTCAAACGTCTGTCAGCATTTCCTTTCAGATTAGGCCGTGAACACATCAATGGAGTAAGTCATAAAAACCTACAGACAAACAACAGCTTTCACCTTATCGTTTACCTTTGTTGCTGCCATTAGCTTTGTGTACCTATTTATGGCAGTGAGCATCGTACCTTATTGGCAGACCTTGTCAGGCACTGACATCCAGATATGGTTTCAAGATCACTTTGGACGGTTTGCGATACTAATGGTGCCTGTTCATTTACTTTCTATCATCACGACAGTTACCGCTTTTGTAATGCACCGTAGAGAAAAAGGACTGCTTAGAATCCTGTGGCTCGTGGCACTCATCACCCTACTCATCTCCAGTTTTTCAATTTTGTCGTTTATGGCGGTAACTTTAATCTTGCCTTGTCTTCGGGAACGCTAGAAGATGCAGCAGCCTTGGCAACACTTGATCAATGGGGCTTCTATCACATCATCAGAACCGCATCTATTTGCATCAGTTTGCTTTGCTTAATGGTCATTAAATCCCCTGCGAAATAAGAGGTAAAGTGGGCTATGAAAGCGCGTGTGCTGAAACGAAAAGGGAAGCATCTGTA
>JBCCBI010000151.1:0-11945 GCA_039034155.1 Deinococcota bacterium
CATTTGAAAAAGATGGATATATATGTGTATAAGAGAGGAGAAAGAAGAAGATGAATGAATGCCCCGATAACGATGACAGGAGGAAGAAAGAAGCTTGAAGGATTGTATAAACGACCAGGAAGCGACTGAGCAGTGCCAGGGTCTACGCGTTGTGTATACGCGTTGCAAAAGAGGGCAGCTTGATATGAGAACGCGCATCAAGGGAAACAAGGGGTATTAATTTTGCGAAAACGCAAGTAGCGTTGAGTTGAAGGTAGCTTCAAAGGCCTCCCTCAAAAGGAAGAAAGGAAAACAAACGGGGAACCATGTCGTGTATCGTGAGCTCTCAGCCGGTGAAGAGTGCGCAGTATGGTTTGTCCTCAGGCTCGCGACAGCGGAGCAGAACGTCGGGCCTAGCAGGTGCGATTCATTGGGGGAGGAAAATAAAAAAATCAACGATAACAACAACAATAATAATGGTGATGATAGTATGAGAGCGATGGTGACGGCATGTTTCTATCGTTGAACAGGTGCCGGGCCGGCCAGCCGATTGTCATCCCTACCATCTTCGAGACTGACGAGAAGGAGCATCTATGAGCAGTTTCGTTGCGACAGTGCTTCGACGATACTTGGAATTCGAACCGTGAAGACAAAAGGAAGAGTCCTGCCAGTCGTATGTGCAGCTGACAAAGTCGCAGAAAGCGAGGAAAATAAGGAGACTGCATATCCTAAAGAGTTTATCAGAGCCAGGCTCATCCAGTTCTTGTGTATTCTGGTGGGGTATTCGTGTTACTACTTGACCAGAAACAGGTATCGAGAAAGCCTTGAATTCTTCCTTTATGTCACAAGTGTTTGATCAAAATATGGCTGTCGTGAATGTCTGCAGTCTGACGTTTGCTGCCCCTGTGCTTGTAGCTGATAAGTCTTTGCCTGGGATCGATATCACCAGTATTGGAGTCATCACTTCAATATTCCCTATTTGCTATGGGTTTTCCAAATTCATATCTGGAGTTGTCTCGACAAAAGTCTCCGCTCAGCTCATGCTTGGAGGTATTATTCGAGAATCGCTTTCTTCTCTCTGTCTCTTTTGGTTATAGAATCTATCCATCCATCTTTAAACTCTACTTCTTCTTCTTCTTCTTCCTGAGCTAAATTCTAGCGTGAGCTGTTTATGCGAGTTCCGTGCAGGAGGGCTATTTCTCACGGGCTTTCTGAATATTTCATTTGGGCTGAGCTCCTCCATGAGGTTAATGACTAACTCATGGACAGCCTCGAGCCTACCTGTAGGTCGTGTTATTACCGCGTTTTTAGGGTGCATCTTGACTGTGTGGATAGTGGCCTACATCGCAGGTGACTGGACAGCGTATCAGTTTGAGCACTGTAGCAACCTCACCCAAGCAGAAGTCACCGACAAGTGGCGGCACTTTGTGAACAACGGCGCGTACTACTACGTGCGCTACCGCTACTCGGTAAGCCCCACTGAACAGGTAACAGCCAACAGCCGACGAGCGCTAGTATGACACTACAACCCACTACGATGCTATGAGTCTAGGAGATGTCGTCACGGTGCGCTATTTGCGCCACCGCCCCCTTACAGTGAGAGCTGTTCCCAACAGCAAACAAATGCAGGCAACCTTGACACCGTTATGGCGCACTTTTGGGCGTTTTAGTGGCTGTACTATCAACTCCAATTAACGTATACGATAACGATACGTGATGCTGGTATAGTCACCGTTATTCAAAATAAGGTTAGTAAAATTAGCTAATTTTGTGGTGTGCTGACTTAGCGTGTGATGGTTACTAGAGTGTCTAACAAGTTTGTCTGTGACATCATCTTGCTTAATAAAATTATGTTTTTGATGGGATGCCATCTAGTCTGTGTGAAGGATGTGACGTGATGGCAGGTGCTGCTCACCTAAGATAAAAAGCACGCGGAAGGTGTTGAGGTTGTCGTGTGGGTTGTCGTGTGCAACTAGCGATGATGCAACGTGTGTAGTGACATCAACCGCGTCACGACTATGACCAAACCCATTACAAATACGCCGTTTATACGTCCAGCAAGCTCTCCAGTAAACTCTAGAGTTCGCCGCCAAACGCGTGCTAACGGGCTAACATCTGTACAGCAGTTTCAAGATGTGAATGCTCGAGACACTACTCCAGAACATAAGGGCAATTTAGACACAGCTACCGAGCAAGGCTTCTGGAAACACAACAGAAAAGCTAGCAACAAATCTACTCAACCATCCAGCAAAGCATCTTCTGACAAGCCTGCGCGACCTCGCCGTAAACCAGTAGCTAAACAGCGTATTCAAAAGCGTACGCGAAAACGCACGCAACAACATGCTGGGGCAAGTATCCAGACGCCCTCCCGTGTCAAGTCAAGCGCTATTGACTTGCGTGCGCTAACCAAACGCTACGGCGCACGCACCGTTGTGCGCAGCGTTTCACTGAAAGTTGCCGCTGGCAGTATTTACGCGCTAGTGGGGGCAAATGGCGCAGGTAAAACAACCATTATGCGCATGGCAACTGGTTTAGCTTACCCAACAGCTGGACAGGTGCGTTTACTGGGGCAAAACCCGTTTGAAGATGCGCGTATTAAGCAACATATAGGTGCTGTTGTAGAAGCGCCAGCGGCGTTTTATCCTTACCTGAGTGGGCGTGCTAATTTGCAACTGCACGCGCGCCTACTAGGTAAACGTAGCCGGGCCAAAGGGCGCTTGGTGGCAATGCTGGATCGGCTCGAGCTACTCACCGCTGCCGACCAGAAAGTTGCTACTTACAGCCTCGGTATGCGGCAACGTTTGGGTTTAGCTGCAGCACTTTTAGGTGATCCCAAGGTGCTCATGCTCGACGAACCTGCGAGTGGCATTGATCCCTTAAGTGTGAACCTCATCTACCAAGTGCTTAAAGAAGCCTCTGCGGACGGTTGTGCGGTACTTTTGTCAACCCATCACCTGGACGATGTCACCGATTACTGCGATGTGGTTGGCATGTTGGACGCGGGCAGTTTAGTACGTGAAGTTCCGCTTGCACCCTTGCGCCACAAATACCGCGCGCATGTTTCTCACGCAGCTAAAGCTGCTGAGGCCCTAACCACGTGGGACGGTGTCAGTGACGTTCAGCAGGAGGCTACTAACGTCACCTTTAGCACGTCTGAACGCCGTAAGTTAGGGCAAGTTTCGTTTTGGCTGGCGAAAGCGCGGGTAGCACTCTACGACCTACAACCGGTTCGGTTTGACCTGAAACGTGAATTAGAAGATGCTCGTGAACAAGCTCAACTGCTTAAAGATGATGGACTCAACAACAAACATCAGCACCCAAAGGCATCTGCTAACGACTTTGATGACAACGACTTTGATGACATAGATGACCTGCTCGACCTTGATGACCTCAATTTAGATGAGCTAACCCCAGATGGAGACACACTAGTATGACCCAGCTTTTACGACTCGAGGCTCAAAAACTGTGGCACTTGACCAGTTTACGCTTTAGTTTGGTGCTGTTTTTGGTGTTTCCACTCTTGTGGGCGTATGCGCCAGGAATTTTCAATGTCTATGGCTTTTTTGTAGTGTCGGGCTTTCAGGTGCCGGGGTTGGTGTTGCGCTCGAGCATGGAGTTTCTCTTACCTTTGCTTGTGGCGATTGCCAGCGCGGAACTGTTTGGGCTAGAGATCAACTACGGCACGCTGCGGACGATTTTGCTACGGCCGGTCTCGAGGGGGCAATGGCTCACCGCCAAAGCGCTTCTGTGTTGTTTTTACCCATTTGTGCTGGTCTACATGCTCCTAGCGTTGTCGTTACTTGCTGGGGTATTTGCAGGTTACGGCCCCTTTCAAGGTGGGACGGGCGTAGGGGCAAGTGGTCTGGTTGGCTTTGGCACGATGCTACCAGGAGATGCCTTTGTGGAACTGGTGCGTGCGTACACCATTGCTGCGTGTAGTCTTATTCCGATAGGCTTACTGGCATTGTTGGGTTCGGTGTTACTGATGCGGGCGGGTGCGGGTGCGCTAGCTGCCTTAGCTGTGCTTATTGTGGTGCGGTTGTTGGTGGTGTTTCCGAGGCTCGAGCCTTTCCTACTCACCAGCCAACTAGACGCCTACTTGCGTGCTAGCCAAGGTGTGGGACCAAGCTTGCTCTATATTTTTATTCACGCGTTAGTGTTTGCTACCGCTGCCGTGCTTATCTTTGACCGCAAAGACGTGTAATTGATCTTAGCGGATGTTGTTTTAGCTGCCCCAAAAATTAGAAGGTACTGAAACCCCAAGGCAAAAAGTTACAGGAAAATCGTGAAATAATTTTTTTGACTGATGATATGCACTATTTACAGACAAGTCTGTTAAAATGCGTCCTTATGGAGATATACAGGTTAAGCATCATCATTATTAAGCAGCGTCCTTATGAAGTCGTTTAACCTTTGTATAGTGATGTTTCCACATCCACCCCGCCTAAAATTTGACATGATAGTGCTAACAAAATCATGTCAACTAACATCTCAATGACGAGCAGAACTGAAAAATACTCATAACTAGATTCAGGAAGGACACTGCGCTTATGACTTACGCGCGCTACACATCTCAACCAACGCTAATACTCCTAACACGCATTTGGTTTACGTGCCTGACGGTTTTACTCACTGCGCTCATTACAACTGCTACTGCTCAAACCGTCACAGTGCAAGTTGCCGCCCTATCCGACGAAGCGGCGGCCATTAACTTACAACGTGACCTAGTCAATCAAGACTTTCCGGCCTATTTGGAAAGCGTCGAAACAGAAACGGGTTTTTTGTATCGCCTGCGGGTGGGTGCGTTTGGAGACCGGGACGCTGCTGTACTGTACGCAGCCGAACTGGCCAAACGCATTCCCGGCAGTGAACCAATCCCTGCGACCGCTGGGCAACTTTTGCCGCCAGGTATCGCGCCCTTGCTACCTCGAGTTGTAGCCCGCTACCCTTACGAACCCCTTACCAGTGAGTTGCGGGTGGTGCGCTGGGGCGACGGTTACGCGTTACGCTTTCAGGACTCTGCAGATGGGCAGCCGCTCGAGGCAGAGTACCGCGTGCTCGTACCGGGGTTAGATACGTTGCCCTTTTTAGCGTGGCGGGCAGCGCCGGATATCAGCCAGATGCCGGACGCTCAGCCAATATCAGAAACTGTCACATCAGAAGATATGACACCAGAAGATACGTCATCAGAAAGTGATGAGACAGAGACAACGTCAACAGAAGCTGAGTCAACAGAGGCTGACTCGAGCAGTATGGATGCTGATGCCTCAACACCCTCAGATGGGACGGTAACGACCTCACCTGAAGTGAGTAGTCAACCTGCCCCGATGGTGGACAGTAACGACGCCTGGAGTTTGCGTGTCAGCAGCATTCCTCTTGCGCCTGCTACCAGCAGCGGCTTGGGACGCGATGACGCGGTGGCTGCTAGCCTCGCCCAAGTTGCCCGCACGATGGAGCTAGATGTTGCCACGGTGAGCGAGTTTGTGCGCTACCCAGTAGACGGTTCAGTTAATGGGGGCGTGCCCTTTTTGGTCATTGTGGAACGGTATAACATTCTCACTGGAGCAACCCAAAGTTATGACGCATTGGGAGATGTGCCAGACGGTATGAACGCGCCAGCCGGACCGAGCCTTACCTGGTACGCGCGGGCAGTGCCGGAAAACTTGCCGATGAGTATTGGTGAGACGGTGCTCGAGCCAAGGGCTATTTTGGGACTCAACCGCAGCCTCACCTTGTTACCCGCAGCAGATGAACTCATGCTTACTGGCGACGCTTGGCAAGCCTCTGCTGAAGACGGCTTTACCCGCATTGACCTCAACAGTGGTACGTCGTGGCGGGCTGTTGTGGGGTTTCCGCTGTGGGCAACGGGTGAGTATGTACTTGCGTTTGCTAACGATGAACTTGTGGTGTACCACTTGCAGTAGCGATGTCACCTGATAAGAATTTTACTTGATAGGGCTTTGGTTGCAAAGATGGTATCCAAGGAAGCATCAAGCTTCAATAATATCAGGCTAAAGCTGACATTTAAATCAACATAGTGCGTTAGAAATCCGCTGAGGATATAGTCTTCGGCGGGTTTTTTAAGCGGAATAAACATCATGTGATTGAGTCATTGTCAAAGGAGAGCACGCGTAATAAGGCTTCATCTTTAACTGGTGTTATAGGATAGACCTATGACGCAAAGGCTGAGCCTAAGCTACATTATCTGTAATAACAAGGGCATCATTTTTGTAAGTGACACGCGTAAAGGCGTAAGCTCATGAACATTATTATTGTCGGTGCCAACGATACCGCCGAGCAAATTGCGGACGCGCTCTACCACGGACACAACGTCACCATTTTGGATAATGACCCAGCGGCAATCCAAGCGTTTGAGTCTATGGACGTACAAGTTGTGATTGGCAACGGCGCAGACCCCAAAGCCCTGCGTGAAGCTGGTGCAGATAAAGCTAACGCGCTCATTGCTTGCACCATGAATGACGACGTGAACGTGCTATCTTGCTTGGCTGCAGAAGGCCTTGGCACCCAGCAGACGATGGCCTTTGTCACCCGCGAGCGTTACATTGAAGCCTTTGCTCAAGAAGGACCGATGGAGAGCGTGGGCTTAGTTATTGACCGCATTTTGTGGCCGCAGAGAACGCTGGCCAACCAAATTGTGGACATTGTGCAAGTTCCTAGAGCGCTTGATAGTGCGCTGTTTGCAACTGGCAAAGTTAAGTTGTTAGAATACCGGCTCGAAGCTGACGATCCCCTAACTGACACACCACTCAGTGAGCTTTCTTTGCCCCCCAGTGTGCTGGTGGCAGGCACCATTCAAGACGACCACTTTGTTGTCCCCTCGGGTCAAACGGTGTTACATGAAGACGACCGCGTGATTTTTATGGGCACAACCCACAGCATGCGCCAGATTGAGGTCATGTTCGCTCCTAAAAAACGCAGCATGAATGTGACGCTGGTAGGTGGCGGCAATGTGGGGTTTATGGTGGCTGAGCAACTGCAAGCCGGCCGCACCAACATCACCATTATTGAAGCAGATGAAACTCGTTGTGAGGTCTTAGCTGAAGGCCTCCCCAAAGTGACGGTCCTCAAAGGGGACGGGACAGACCTTGACTTGCTCGAGCAAGAACGCATGGAAGACTCCGACGTGCTGGTGGCCATCACCGACGACGATGCGAAAAATCTACTCGTATCGCTTCTGGCGAAAGAACTAGGTATTCCCAAAGTGATTACGCGGGTGAGCAGCGCAGGCAACCGACGTTTATTTCAGCGTTTAGGGATTGACAGCCCGCTGGCAGCTTACACAGTCGCCGTACAAGAAGTTCTCAACTGGCTTCACTTGCACGATGTTGACCATTTAGCGAGTATAGAAGGGCGCGCGGACGTGCTCGAGCTAGTTTATCCGCACGAGTGCCAAACGGGTAAACTCAGCGACCTGGGTACACCACCCAACAGCCTCATTGGGGCGGTTGTGCGCAAAAACAAAGTACTCATTCCCACCGGAGACACGCGTATTTTGCACGGCGACCAGCTTTACATTGTCACCACGCCGGATAACGTTGACGCGGTGCATGATTGGCTCGAGCCAAAACAACTTACGTTTTGAGTAGGTGACTCACCTCACTAGCCATCGACATAAATATCATCAAAAAACGAGCGCGTTTACCTCAGTTATCGAGGTAAACGCGTGTTGTTAAGCTTGCTGCGTCTTGGTAGAGGTCTGTTCAGTTGATGTCTTCAAGTTGGCTAAGGACAGCATCAACATCTGCACTGTGCCAGCTACTAGCGAGGACATCATCCACCAGAAGTTGAGCTTGTTCAGGCTGCCCAGCGAGAAGGTGAGCTTGAGCGAGCAAAAGCGCACTTTCACCGTAAGGGCGCAAGCTGTAGTTGGCTTGGGCAAGCTCGAGCGTCCTGTCAGGATCATCGGCAAGGTCTAAAAAATGCCCTAGTGCGTGCCCGTAACTTGCTTCCGGAAAGCGGACAAGCTGCTGCTCGTAAACGGCCCTTGCCTGCTGGCGCAAACTTTCAGCCTCAGTTGTGTTGCCTTCTAGCTCAGCAAGACCTGCTAGGGCGTCCATAAATTCTGGGCTGCCTGTTTCCGCAATGACTTGCTCGTAAATGTTACGAGCTTCAGCGAGTTTGCCTTGCTCAACATAAATTTCGGCAATGTGCTCACGCACCAACCACCACCCAGAAAAAGCCCTATCAGCGGCATAGTAGTGCGTTAGGGCGTCGTCATAGCGTTCAAGGTCTAGATCAATAAGCCCCCGGTGCAAGTGAAAAAACGCGCTCAGTTGCGCATCTGTACCACGTGAGGCTGTTTCAGCTTGGGTCAGGAAATCTTCGGCTTGGCTGGTGTCACCTGTCCGCCAGTAGTAGTGAGCTAGCCGGAATAAGTTCGTGCTGTTGGCAGCTAGCTCGAGCGCTGCTTCATACGCAGCTAACGCCCCAGCGTAGTCACCTTGGTAAAACAGCACATCCCCTTCGTAGCCTGTAATGGCTGCTTGCTCCGTGCTACTCAGTAACAGTCGGTCTGCTGCCTGTGCCAAATCAGCTTGGGCATCGGAGATGCGGTGCAAACTGTAGTTAAGCTGCGCCCGGCTGAGGTTGGCACCACCCTGCTCGCCGGAAAGTGCAAAAGCCTGCGCCAAAACCTGCTCGGCTGCTGCATAGTCGTCGTAATTACCCGTTAGGCGGGCGCGTGCTAGATAGTTGGCGGCAACTAGCTCGAGCGCAAACCATGAGTTCGGCATGGTGGCAGCTCTGGCTTCAAAGCTGCTGATGGTTTCATTGAGGTGCTCGAGCTGCTGCACATAGTCTGTATTGTCGCGGTTAAGCTCCTGACGCACAGGATTAATATTGATTACGCCAAGCTCCAAGAGCCCAAAGCCTAATAGCCCAAGCCCAAGTACGCTGAGGGTGACTTTCCAACTTCGAAACATGTAAGTCTCCTTGTTAAAGATGAGGACATCAAAATAATCAAAGGTATGTATGGAGGTATCTGGTAGTGTGGTCATCGCGCAAGCTAATACCTCCACAAAGCTGTAATTACGCTAAGTAAACGTTAAGGGCGGTGCGGTGTGGCGAGGTAGGGCGTGCTGCTTAAAAACGCTTTGTCATTGGCAGGTGGGTTCACGCCTACTAAACTCGTGGCATTTTGTCCGTTTGCACCCAGCTCGAGCAGAACAACAGCGAGCGTCACATCAATCACTGGGTCGGTGAGAAGCCGCCCGTTGGGAAAGCCAGAGGCTGCAGTGATATCAATCTTGAGTGTGTCGGGTACAACGAGCGGCGCTGCTTGGGTAATGCAGCTACTGGTGGCGGCATCAAATGGGTTCTCTGGATTGACAGTACACGGTACTAAGTTGAGGCCGGTGAGGTCGTCATCAAGCGCAGCGTGTAAGCCATCCACGTTAGTGACAATCTCACCTGCAAAGGCTAGGTTGGCGTCATCAGCAGGGTCACCTTCGTTGTAGGCATCTTTACTGGTGATGACGGCGGTGGCAATAGCGGGCATGCCCATACGGTCAACGCGGCTGTAGGCTGAGGCAGCGTTATCTGCAAACACAAACTCATTGCCATCTGTACCAGACGCACACGCGGTAATAATGATGAGGATGAACACGGCTAGGTAAGCCAAACTGTGTTTGATGTTGATGTTAGTCATAAGATGTCGATGTCTCACTTTCTGCTACTTCCTACCCGAGGTTGCCCATACGGCGAGGCTGTCACTACCGCCTGTCGCAGCGGCTAAATCCATTTCCAAGACAATGCTCGAGACATTAAGACTCGCCACCGAATCGCGCTCGCCATCAAAGGCCAGTGTGCCCGTAGCTAGGGTTTGGTTAAAGCCTTCTAGGTCAAAGAAAAAGGGGTCGTCGCGCAAGCCTGCGTACACGCTAAGCCCAGAACCTGCATCAATCACGGTTTCTACTGCGCCAACCACAGGGCCATCTACCCCCGGTAAATTTTCCACCTGAATGCCCCACTGCCCGTCGCTGTTTTGCCCAAAACGAGCATCTACCCGAATATCGGTTGCGTTGTCTGCGTTGTTGTCAATGTGAATGCTGTAGAGCACGTCTTCGTCATAGACGGCGCTCTGGTTTTCGGTAGTGGCTTGCAAGCCGCCGTAAGTAAGTACAGCAATGAGCTTGTTACCTTGGTGCCAGACATAAACGTCAGCAATATCTGCCGCTAAATCAGCACGGGTGCCCGGTGCTTCGGAGTGGTCAGCGGCAATCGCCAAAATACCTACTAGCGCGCCTACCACAGCAAGCCCAAGACAAAGCGGGACAAGCTGTAAATTTGTTCTGCGAAATATGTGGTTCATCAATCAAACCTCCCAAACGTACTGCAACTTCGTTTCACTAAATATGGCAACGAGCAGGGCCGGCATCCTGCTGTTACCTGAAGGCGATTTTGTGCCTTCATAAGCTAGATACACAGGTGGTTTGATTTTGGATGTGTTGGATTTTGGAAGGGTGATGAGATGCCAGTGGATAAACTGGCGGATTAGCCTAAAGGAACAACGACAATTGGTGTGGTGGTCGGCTGGGGGCTGCCGCCAGGTGGCTCGAGGCTCACGCCAAACACGCTATCCTCAGCTAGGGCAGTTTGGCTGTCAAAGTCTCTGCTAGCCCACACACCTAAAGATTGCGGCACGCCATCAGCAATTTCCCATGCTTGGTAGACGTTTCCGTCCGGTGGTTCATTATCAAACACGATGTAGAGGCTGTTGTCTGCTCGAGTTGCTAATGTCGCAAACTCATTACTTTCAGCATCAACAAGTCGTTCACAGCTCACCGTGTCAAGTGCGCATTCGGTGGCAAGTTGGCTGTCAATGGTTGGTTCAGTTGGCCGTTCAACGACGTAAATTGCGAACGCTAACACGGCTGCTGCTGCCAAGGTAAGCCACCACTGAGCGCGTTGTGATCTTGCTGGCTGAGGTGGCACAGGCGCTGGCAAGGTCACGTAAGGGCTAGCAGGAGCATTTTTGGAAGGAACAGTATCTTGCGTGCGAATACGTGTAAGTAAACTTGCCTCAGCATCTGCGCTGACAGGTTCCGGTTCCTCAGTAAGGGCAACCTCTGCCATGAGTTCAAATAGATCGCGGGCCTCAGCGGCTTTGTCTGGGTGAGCTTGCAAATACGCGGCTAGCTCACGCTCTTCTTGGGGCGTGAGGCCGCCTGTAACGTAGTCCAAGAGTTTCATGTCATCTAGGTTGATGTTGTTTGGATCAGCCATCTGCCTCACCCCCTTTCATGTTGCGGCGTAGTTTGGTAATGGCCCCACGCAGTTTGGATTTAATGGTTCCTAGTGGTTTGCCCGTCACCTTGGCAACCTGCGCGTGCGAGTAACCCTGATAAAACGCCAGCTTGATGAGGTCGCGCTCGTCTGCCTCGAGCGTCTCTAGAGCATCTGCCACATAGATGCGCTCGAGCCTGTCCGGTTCCCGTTGGGGTGCGTCCCACTCTTGTAGCGGCATGGTCTCGAGGCTATGCCCGCGCACGCGGTTAAGTGCTAAACGGTGGCAAATCGTCACCAGCCACGTTTTAGCAGCGGCTTTCTTGTCATCAAACCGGGCGGCATAGTTCCACGCATTCACAAAGCTATCTTGCACGCACTGGTCAACTTCATCCGAATCATCGTGTAAAATGCGCCGCGCAACGGCTGCCAAGTAGGGTGCATAGCGGCGGTGCAGTTCAACGAGGGCATCTTCACGACGGGCGGCAATAAGTTGGATGAGTTCTTCATCCGTCATCACCTCCATTGTCATAGTGATACACCCCCTGTCTGCATTTAGATGCCGAGTTGACCCAGTTGATCTTCACAAGAGTTTAACTCATGAGTTGCACTTATACCCCCCTGCCATGTTCGATGATTAAGGCGAATCTACGAGATGCTAAGGGACACTTAGCTGAGCTGATGAGGGCACGTAAGCTGCGCCAGTGAGGCATTAAGTAGTC
>JBCCBI010000152.1:0-11942 GCA_039034155.1 Deinococcota bacterium
CGGCCCGTCGCGACTTCGAGCTTGTCGGGATGCCAGATCAACAAAGTCCTCGAGATGCGGGCTGCCAATTTCTTCTTCACCTTCAAACAAAAACACTAAGTTGACGGGCGGGCCGCTTTGGATTTGTAAAAATGCCTTGGCAGCTTTCACAAATGACATGACGCCACTTTTGTTGTCAGTAGCACCCCGCGCAAAAATGATGCCGTCACGAATATCAGCTGCAAATGGTTCACTGTGCCAAAGGTCTAGAGGCTCGGGCGGTTGTACGTCGTAATGACCGTAGCAAAGTAGTGTCTTGCTGGCATTGGGGTGGCGCAAGCTGCCTACAACGACATCTGGACCGCCGTCTGTGGGTAATCGGCGTGCGTCACGGATGCCGTCCGATTGCATTTTGTCAACAAGCCATTGTGCGCAGTCATCCAGACCAACGTTTTGGGCAGAGATGCTGGGGTATTTGAGGAACGCAACGAGGTCGTTAACAGCTTCGTTGTGATGGTTGCGGATGTGCTCGAGCACAGGCGTCAGGGAAGATGGTGATGTCACATAATCAACTCCTTTAGGCGGGTTGAGATACAGCTAAGGATATAGCCAGTTGCTTAAAAAGCTAGCCTGAGCATACTTGCTTTGTGCATGAATATCCAAATTGACGGGTTGCTGGTTGTCGGAAACATCATCCTTAACCTTGATTTTTCTATGTTGATTGCCTCCTCAACGTGTAAGCTTTCCAAAACCATGACATCTTGCTAATGAGACATCTCACAACATTGAATAACATCTCACAAAATTGTTGACAAGGCAAGTTAATGTCGCTTGTTCGTGACGCTACTCACTTTAAAGAATGCAGGCTGAGCTACTTGCATCAGCTAAGACTGGCCTGATATTCTCGCCAGAGTCACATTACAAATCAATGTTGGAGGTTTAGTTATGAAACACGCTGTTTCACGCCCTAGTTTGCTCCTTAGATGGTTACTCGCGTTAGTAGCATCACTATCATTTGCAAGCGCTCAGTTTTCACCCGATAACGTCGAGTGTATTGCGCCAGCTAGCGCGGGTGGCGGTTGGGATTTTACCTGCCGTGTACCTGCTGCTCAAGTGATGCCTGAATTAGGCTTGGTACCTGGGTCGATTCAAGTTACCAACCTTTCTGGCGGTGGCGGCGGCGTTGCTTACGCTAATGTGGTTACCCAACGTGAAGGTGATGAAGATTTAATTGTTGCTGCTAGTGTGGCCACGGCCACACGTCTGGCTCAAAATGTGTTTGCTGGTTTCACGGCAGACAACGTTCGCTGGTTTGGTGCATTGGGTGCTGACTACGGCATTCTTGCGGTGGATGTTAACTCTGACTATGCGACGTTGGATGACCTTTTAGCAGTTATGCAGGATGATCCAGACGCACTCACCTTTGTAGGCGGCAGTGCCGTGGGTGGCTTTGACCACATCAAAGTGTTGCAGCTTGCTAGGGCCGCTGGCATTGAAGACATCACCCCCTACCGTTACGTATCGTTTGATGGTGGCGCAACTGCCATTGTTGAAATTAAAGGTGGCCGGGCAGATGTGTTCACGGGTGATGCTTCTGAAGTGGTTGGTGAACTGGATGCCGGCACTATGCGCGCCCTAGCGATTTTTGCACCTGAACGTATTGACCGCTTGCCAGACGTACCCGCTGCAACTGAACTTGGCTATGACGTGATTGCCCCCAACTGGCGTGGGTTTTACGGTGCACCCGGTATTTCTGATGAAGCCTATGATTACTGGGTAAGTGCTGTTGAGACGGTTGCTAATTCTGAAGAATGGCAAACCCTCCGCGATCAAAACGGACTTGCGCCCTTTGCGAGTTTTGGTGCTGATTTTGAGACCTTTGTGCGTGACCAAATTGAAATTATGCGCGGTATCTCTGAAGAACTAGGCGTCATCCAATAAAGTTGTTTGATGCACGATAACGTCGCTCTGTTAATAGGAAGTTCAGGGAAGACAAGCTGATGAGTGATCGTATTGCCGCAGTTGTTGTGTTTTTACTGGCTGTTTACTACGGACTGGCGGCAAATCGCCTCGAGTCCGGGTTTGGGTCGGGTACAGTTGCGCCTAAAGATTTTCCGCTACTGCTAGCAGGTGCACTAGCTGTGTTTGCTATCTGCATGTTTGTGCGCACTGACCCTGAACCTCGCTGGCCCAAGTTGGGGCAGTGGGCAAACGTGGTGACCGTTGTTGCTAGTTTTGCACTCTACGCCTATTTACTGGTGCCGCTTGGGTTTATAGCGGCAACCAGTTTAGAAACAGCGCTCGTAAGTCAGCGTTTTGGTGGCAAGCTGTGGCAAGCGCTCGTGGTAGGTGTGCTTGCTAGTCTGGCGTTATATGTGTTGTTTGTATTTGGACTAGACATTTCGTTACCACGCGGTAATGTCTGGGCCAACCTTGGGGGGCGTTAGTGGACGTTCTAAGTTTATTAGGACAAGGCTTTGCGGTGGCGCTCGAGCCACTTAACTTGTTCCTCGCGTTCGTTGGCGTTCTCCTCGGCACCATTATTGGCATGTTGCCTGGTATTGGGCCCATCAATGCCATTGCAATTTTGATTCCTATCACCTTTAGTCTTGGCTTGCCCGTAACCTCTGCCATGATTATGTTTGCAGGTATTTACTACGGGTCCATGTACGGTAATTCCATCAGCAGTATTTTGCTCAACGTACCGGGTACAGCAGCTTCGGTGGTGACTGCGTTAGATGGTTTTCCGATGGCGCAAAAAGGGCGCGGCGGGCCGGCGTTGGCGATGTCTGCGATTGCGTCGTTTGTAGGCGGAACCTTATCTATTTTTGCACTCATCTTTTTTGCGCCACTACTTGCACGTTGGGCGATTAACTTTGGGCCAGCCGAGTATTTTGTGCTGATGATTTTTGCGTTTTCGACGCTCTCGAGCCTCACCGGCGACAACGTCTTCAAAGCGCTCATTTCTGCCTCTTTTGGACTTATCTTGTCGACCATCGGGCTCGACCCGCAAGGCACAACCACGCGGTTTACTTACGGGCAATTGCAGCTCTATGACGGCATGGATTTTGTGGTTGTGGCCATCGGACTATTCGCCATCAGCGAAGTGCTCCAGTCGCTCCTCGACAAAGCAGGGGATGAGGGCACCACAACGTCTTACGGGCGTGTGTTTATCTCGGTTAAAGAGTTCATGGCCTCACTTGGCACCATGTTACGCAGCAGTTTGTCGGGCTTTTTGATTGGCGTTTTGCCTGGCGCAGGCGCAACCATCGCCAGTTTTGTGGCGTACACAACCGAAAAACAACTCATCGATCACGACGACGAATTTGGCAAAGGGGACATTCGCGGCGTGGCGGCACCAGAAGCTGCCAACAACGCGGCCTCAGTGGGTGCGTTTATTCCCATGCTCACCCTGGGTGTTCCTGGAAGTGGTACCACCGCCGTGATTCTGGCGGCGCTCCTCAGTTTTGGGGTTACGCCGGGGCCGCTCCTCATCCAAAACAACCCCGAGATTTTTTGGAGTTTGGCGGCGTCTATGTACATTGGCAACGTCATGTTACTGATTCTGAATTTGCCGTTGGTAGGGTTATTTGTACGCATTTTGTTGGTGCCGCGTTACGTGCTGATGCCGCTGGTTGCCACGCTCAGTTTTGTAGGTGTTTACGCGGTCAACGGTAGTGCGTTTGACCTCTGGCTCATGACCGGGTTTGGACTCATTGGCTTTGTGATGCGCAAGTTAGGTCTGCCACTCGCACCCGTCATTTTGGGGCTGGTACTTGGTGAGTTGATGGAAGTGAACCTGCGGCGCGCGCTCGTCTACAGCCGAGGCAGTTGGCAGGTCTTTTTTGAAAGCCCCATTAGTATTGGCTTGTGGGTGCTGACGTTAGTAGGCTTAATTTTACCAATTGTCATTAAGCGAATTGTGAAGCAGCGGGCAAAAAAGCGACTCGAGGCAAACGCATAACCAACCATCAAGTACAGATACCTAACGACATCTCAAGCTTCAAGTTGATGTGATGGCGTGGTTGACATCTTCTGATGAAGATCTCTAGTGATGATGACATCGGCTACAGGATGATGTTTTGCTCAGCAAATGCGTCATCACAGTTAACATCAAACATCACAAAATGACGTTTGAGATTTGCTAGACCTGCTTTTTACACCAAGCTGCATACGCAAGGCTTCCTGCTCGTAAATCGTACTTAGGCTGCCATGATGTGTCGCTGTAGATGCGTGATAGATTGTGGCTGGCTCGAGCTTGAGTGGGCATCTGAACAAGTTGGATGTGATCTTCATCAGCATGTTCTGTTGATACGACAGATGATGGCGTAATGGCGTCCCAATGAAGTTTGTGTGCATCAGCTAGCGCCTCGAGCACAACTTGTAAAGGTTCAGCCTGCGCGCCAGCAATGTTGTAGCACGGATAGCTCAGGTTATCGGCAAATAGCAAATGCACACACGCATTAGCAACATCATCCACATGGCAAAAATCTCTGGCGATGTTCACACCATCAACCTTTAACGCTTGTCCTTCAAGTGATGCGTGAACAGCGTTATACAACGCGGACATACGCTGCCTCGAGCCTGTTGGGCGCTCCATCGGTCCATAAACCGTGCCAAGACGTACGCTAACGGCATCTAACTGATAAAGAGACGCATAGCGCGCCCACAGCATTTCGCTGGTGTGCTTACCAATGGCGTAGAGGCTGGTTAGGGCAAGCTTGTCATCTTCGTTTGCAGCGGGTTGAGGCGGGCGGGCACCGTAGAGGCCGCTCGAGCTCACATAGATCATCCGTTTAGGTTGAATGTGCTTACAGGCCTCGAGCATGTTCAAACTACCTGTGACGTTGACCTCGAGCATGGCATGGGGGTTATCTCGTTCAAGTTCTGGTGAGCCGGTTAGCGCTGCCGCGTGAATGATGTAATTTGGCTGATGTTGGCTGATAATTGCCTCGAGCCTACCTGCGTCACAGACATTGCCCAAACACCAGGTTACACGTGAGGCGGCATCTGTCAAGAACTTATGACTTGCCTCCTCTGCTGGCTCGAGCGTGAGGGCGATAACGTCGGCTCCGGCTTTGGCAAGGTGTTGGACTAAGTTAATGCCCACAAAGCCAGCGGCACCCGTCACCAAGACTCGAGCCGTGCTAACACGTTCACTAAATTGGACAGGTAGGGAAGACGTGCTCATAGGTTATTGTACTTGTCTTATGGATAAATTTTAATGGCAACAGCGCGCTGACGTAAATCGATATGGATCAGTGTGAATAAAAAAGGCCACATCTTGACCTTAACCGCCAACTATTCTCACCCAAATCTGCTGTTTCTCATGGTGGTGTCAGGGTTCTCAGTGAGGCGGCACCTAGCATAGGGTATATGCTGACCATCCACCGTCTCGGCCAACATCTTCTTGGAAAAAGCAACGAATTTACCGAGCTGAGCACAGGTAGCGCACACCGCTTCGGACAAGCGCTCAGTGAAACCTCGAGCCTCGTTGACTTGTTGAACCATTGTGCTATTAATATTGATGATACCAATGTACTCGTCTCGTTTAGCTTGCCTAAAACTGTTTTGCAAGATCTTATCAACCGTCAAGAGCACGTCTCTGAGCTTGTCTTCAGTGAGCTTTTTTTACTAGCTCTAGATGTAAACGATCAACTTCGTAACGATTTGTTTAGTCTTTTTGAAGCTGTTGCCACTGAGGCTTAACTGAGTAAGTTCATATCAATTGAATTCAACCTGATGCACCAAGTAATGCATGGGTTACTGAATGCGGATGTTACCAACATTGAGGTCGTTATGCGCTTTCGTGTAAAGGATCACGGTTGACATCTTTGTATAGCAAGTAGCAAGCCTCTTCTTCGCCGATGGCGGCAAACCACTGCGGACAATACGGGCCCATCCACAACACGTCGCCTTGGGTGATGGGGTACCAGTCTTGCTCGAGCTTGTAAATACCTGCCCCCCGTAACATGAGCATGCCGTGTTCCATTACGTGGGTTTCTACAAACGGCAAAGGCGTGCCAGGCTTAAAGGTCATGGTGTTAACTGCCATATCCAAACTGAGGCTGTCAGGTAAGAGTTTGCGCACTTGTAAATTGGGATTACCTAAAAAATCTTCCCCGGCTACATCTTGAGCGCGTCCCATATGCATTTCTGGCGGTCCCGCGTCAGCATGAGGCTGATAAGGCTTTTCGTACACGTTTAGTACAGCACCTTGTTTGCTGCGCAGGCCGTGAGCGGTGTTCGCTGGCAAGTAGGCAAAGTCATCCGCTTGTAAGTTAGCACTTTGCCCGCTACTTACTAGTTCCACTTTGCCCTCGACAACGTATACAAAACGCTCTACACCCGCTAGTGGTTCACCACTTTCACTATTTTGACCCATACGTGCCAAAAACTGATGAAACTGTGCGCCCATGCGGGGTGAGATAAGCGTGATGCCGTCTGTATTGCGCCAGCCGGGAATTGGGTTGGCAACGTGGCCATCGGGTGCAATAAACGCGTAATTAGGTTTAACAATGCTGCGAGTTGTGCCAAGTTGCGTTAGAGGAAGTGTCACCAGAACCTCGTTTCAGGGGATAGGTTTTTGAGTGAAATCTTAGATAAGGGCACCATGTTGTGAGGCTATTCCATTGTGGGTTTAGATGATGCCGCTGAACTAAATTTGAATGATGCTTATTTTATCACTAATATATGGAGTTGTTGATTTGCGTGTAGCAGTAACATTAGGCATGACCAGGTTTAATGAGCTGTCCACGTACGCCTTCTACAATGTTATCCTCGTGAAACACACGCTGACCACGCACAAACGTTGAGACAATACGCCCTCTAAGAGGTTGCGTGTAAGGGCTTGTGTAGGGGCTGTATTTGTGGCGGCTCAAGAGGTTGTCTGGTTTGCGAGCGGTCTCATCTACAAGGTCAACGAGGACAATATCGGCGTGTGCACCAACCTCGAGCCGCCCTTTATCTTTAAACCCAAACCGCGCCGCTGCACGCCCGGCGGTGAGATTAGCAATATCCTCTGTGGTGAGGTTGTGTTCGGTCATCCCGTTCAACATCACCAAAAGGGTAGCTTCCACCCCAGCAATCCCGCCCCAAACCTCAAAAAAGTCGGGTTTATCTTTGAGGTCGAGGCTCGAGGGAGAATGATCGGACGTTACAAAATTCACCTGACCTTCACGTATACACTGCCATAAACGCTGCTGCTCCACCTCACTGCGTAAAGGCGGCGCACACTTGAGGATGGCACCAAAGTTGAAAAGGTCTTCCTCAGTAAAGTGCAAATAGTGTGCGCAGGTTTCGCAAGTAATGTCTACGCCACGGGCGCGCGCACGGGCAACCTCGAGCACACCCGTGCCACTGCTCACATGAACAATATGTAATTTGCAACCCGTAGCCTCCGCTAAACTGACGGCCCGGCGAATGGCTTCAACTTCAGCAGTAACAGGGCGCGAGGCAGCGTAATCTTGTGGGCTGAGCTTGCCTGCAGAAATCATCTGCTGACTAAGGTGCGCGGTGAGGGCGTCACTTTCTGCGTGAACCGCCACAGGGAGGTTAAGTTTTGTGGCAGTCACCATACCTTCATACAGCGTTGCGTCGTCCGCAGCTTGGAAGTCGTCCATGCCACTGTTCGACATGAACGCTTTGAAGGCAAACACGCCACAGTTTGCGAGAGCTTCCATGTGCTCGAGGTTCGTGGGCGTCAGCCCGCCCCAGAGCGCAAAATCAGTCACGCTATCGCGCTGCGCGACGGCAAGTTTAGCAGCAAAACTATCAGCATCTAGTGTAGGCGGAGACGCGTTTAAAGGCATATCGCCATAGAGTGTGCCACCACCAGACGCAAAGGCGCGACTCCCGGTGGCGATACCTTCCCAAGTTGTACGCCCGGGGTCGTTGAAGTGGACGTGGGTGTCAATCATGCCGGGTAGCACGTGCAGCCCACGCGCGTCAATGTCTTGTTTGCAGTCTTGCTCGAGCTCACCTATACCGGTAATACGCCCATCATCTACAGCAATATCAAGCTTTAGCGCTGTATTTTGCTCATCACTAGGAAACGTGCCATTACGAATAATAAGATCAACCATAAAACTCTCCGGGTGTGTCTAAACGTTGTGACAAGCCTGTGGTCGCTAGAGTCTCAATCACCTTAAGCAGCGCGTCAATGGCAAGCGCTACATCGCGTTCGTCCACAATTTCATCTGGATGGTGGCTG
The DNA here is from genome assembly GCA_039034155.1 of Deinococcota bacterium. Classification (GTDB taxonomy): domain Bacteria; phylum Deinococcota; class Deinococci; order Deinococcales; family Trueperaceae; genus JBCCBI01. Next base: position 8,192 of record JBCCBI010000152.1, read on the forward strand.
ATGCCATTGGGTGAGCGCACAAAAAGTAGCGCCGTAGGAATCGTTTTGGCCATCACCATAGCGTCGTGCCCGGCACCGCTGATGAGTTTGGGTGCGTCATAGAGTGCGCGCTCGAGCTGGCTTGTAAGCGTGGCGCTCATGGGGGTTGCCACTTGTTCGGAAGTGATTTGCCAGCTTAGCTGGAGCCCGCGCGCGTGGCAGAGGCTGGTGGCATATTGCTCGAGCATCCGTACAGCCCACGTGCGTACGCTGTCGTCTGGGTGGCGCAGGTCTAAGCTTAACTGAACTTCACCTGGGATAACATTGATGGCGCCCGGTGTTACCTGAAGTTGACCAACCGTAGCTACTAAGCCGTCTGTTGCTTTGGCCATACGCTCCACTTCGCAGATAAACATGCTAGCTGCTACTAGTGCGTCTTGCCGCAAGTTCATCGGGGTGGTGCCTGCATGACCTGCACTGCCTTGCAAGACGATGTTGACCCGGCTTTGCCCGGCAATGTCAGTCACAATGCCCAAAGGCGCATCTACGCTAGCAAGATAAGGTCCTTGTTCAATGTGAACCTCGATAAAGGCTAGCGCGTCTCTTAAATCAGCATCGGGCAGTTCAGCAGGATGACAGCCAAAGTCAACAAGGCTTTGCTCGAGGCTTACCCCACCATCGTCTTTAAGTTCAAATAAACTCTCATCAAACTGCCCTGAAACAGCTAAACTTCCTAAAAACGGCACCCCAAAACGGACACCTTCTTCTTCGGAAAAGGCAACTACCTCAATGTCAAATGGTAGAGCTTGGGCGCGCTCATGAAAGGCTTCCACAACTGCTAGGCTTACTAGCACGCCGAGGATGCCATCATATTTACCAGCGTTCACAACTGTATCAATATGCGACCCTAAAAGCAGCGTTTCAACTGAGGGCGCTTGCATAATGTCACCGGTGTATTTGCTTTCGTAATGCCCAATAAGGTTGCCGAGGGCGTCTACGCGCGGCTCGAGCTCAGACAGATTCATATAGCCTCGTAGGGCCTCGTGAACACGCGCTGTAGCAGGTGATAAAAACGGCCGAAAGCGCACGCTACCGTCGTCACTGAGTGCACCAAGGTGGTCGCAGCGCACCATCACTTTGCGGGCAAGTTTGGTGGCAATTGGACTAGCTGAGGAGAGGTTGCTCATAACAACCCCTGAGAAAATGACATCACATCGACCTCATGAAGAAATTGAAAATAGTGTGTTGAGAGTTTAAATATCTTATCTACCTGCTACAAGCGATCAACGTCGTATATCCACATCCACTGCTTTTACTGACTACAGCATATCGTTATTTGATACTGAGGGTTTATTAACTGCCTCGGTAGGTACTGTACGCCCACGGTGAGACAAGTAGTGGCACGTGATATTTGGCGCTCACATCTGCAATGGCAAAGCGTATTGGCACGGTGTCTAAAAACATAGGCTCAGGTAAGTCCACGCCTTGGCTTGTAAAGTAGTCACCTACGTGAAAGACAAGTTCAAACTGACCCGTCGCAAACTCAGTCTCAGAAAGCATAGGTATATCTGTACGACCATCGCTATTTGTGACGGCTATTTTCAGCTCTTTGGCTGCATTCTCTTCTAGTTGAAATAACACAATTTTGAGCCCAGCCGCCGGTGTGCCGTGCATGGTGTCTAACACGTGGGTTGTGAGTTGCGCAGGCATCACTCGCCCTGTGCTGAGTCTTGCGTCATAGAGTCTTGCGTCATCGTTAAGGTGATGTTGCCGTAGGGTGGGCGTGGATCGCAGTAGGCTTTGACTTTGTTGTCAGTTTCAGACACAAACGCGGTATCCCATAAGCGGTTTTGGGCATCAAACGAAATAGCTGCCAGTTGCGGAAAACGTTTTAGGATGCGGCCGCCCATTTCATACACAAGATGCTGAATTGAGCGGCTATTAAATTCGTGAAACACAACCCCAGCGAGGTCGCGAATTTGCTCGCTGGCAATGTAGCTGTTGAGGTCGTCACTAATAACGCTGCTAGCATCGGCATACTGCCACATCATGTCCATGTAAATGAATAGCGGCCGGTCGGTGTATTCGGGCAGGGTCGTGTAATCATCACGGACAAAGCTAGCAAACGAGCTGCCAGTGACTTTAATGAGCTGGAGTTCCAAGCGCCCGCAGGTATGGTCGGCCACCTGAATGCTGTCACCCTCTTTACGCAGTTCAAGTTCTGCGTAGCCAAAGTCGTTGTGTGAGCGTGAAAAGAGCACGTTACTGCCTGCAAAACTTTCGCCTGTGGGTACAGGCATGGCATCAAAGGGTTGCTGGCTGCCGGCTAGCACAAGATGGTCGATGTCGTCGTAGGTGGTCATAAACTCGCTGCCCAAAAAGTAGAGGAAGCCCTCGAGCGTCGCCCCTTTGTACGTAAGCCCCTTATTCAAAATAAAGTTTTTCATGCTGTCGGTAGCAATGACCTGACGGTTATCACCTTCGGTGTAGGCAGGAATAAAATGGTCGCCAAGCACCATCAGGTCAACATCAACGGCAAAAAGCACATTGCTACTACCTGTAAATGGCGATTCGGGAATGGCTTGAACTTTAAGTGGTGTGGCATAACTGCGGTAGAGGGTGACGTTGCGCTTACCGTAGCTGATGGATTGGATCATATGCTGTACTCCTTTGAACTGGTGAATTTAGGTTGAGGTGGTTACTTCACTAAAAAGTGAGTTGATATTTTTCAATTGATGATTGCTGTCATCGTTTGAGACGTTTTAACAATCATCACGCGAACGATGATGGACAAGTTTAACTTGAACTAGTGAGGAGGGCCTCGAGCCTAAACCTCGCAATTTTGGTAATTTCAGCTAGGGCGGTTTGGTGTTCGTCTGCTTGACTATTATTTAGACGCGTTTCAAAAGCAGCTAGAATGCTTGTTTTGGTGTGACCTTTGACCGCTAAAATAAACGGGAACCCAAATTTTGTTTTGTAGCGCGTGTTGAGGTCGTGAAAGCGGGCAAATTCATCATCACTAAGCTGATCAAGACCTGCACCTGCTTGTTCTTGTTTGGATGAATCGGTGACCTCTCCTAACCTGGCAGCTTTGCCAGCAAGGTCAGGGTGTGCGCAAATTAAGTCGAGTTGCTGCTGCTCATTAGCCTCGTACATCGCTTGAGTCATTGCATGATGAAGCGTGTCAACACTGCTGAATGGACGTGTAGGCCAAGTATTTTTTGCTACCCACGGTGAGTGCTCAAAAATATCTGCGAGGGTACTGGTAAATGCCTGCTGATCTAGGGTGTTGAGGTTGTCTAGGGTCATCTTAAACTTGCAATCTCAAGTGATGAAGTTTTTGGCCAAGGTTTGGAAATAAGCATTTGAGCTGTTATTTTATCTTATTTACCAGTGCATCGTTGAAGGCTGTATTTGGCATAACTTCCTCTAATATAGATGAGTCTAAATACTGCTAGAATACGTGCATACTCCAAAAGATAGCGACAAGTTTGAAATTGGATTTCTGAAACTACTTTTGCAATTTTATGGTAACTATTTTTACTGACTCATTGAGGCATGAATTGTAATTCCAAATGTAAAACCACTTCTAGCTCTTGATAAAAAGCTAGAAGTGGTTATTCTTCTTCGGGTGTTACAGACATCAATTTACTGTCGGCTTAGCCTGGACAAGGCTACGAGCTAGTTGAAACGCACTATTTCAGGATGCGACGAGTATTGTTATTCAGCATAACAGCACTCAGAATGCTAATTGTGACAATACTTGCCCACC
>JBCCBI010000153.1:0-11902 GCA_039034155.1 Deinococcota bacterium
GGTGCAGTGACACGTCGTCTCAGATACGTTGCCTACAACCTCTACGTTAATGGTGATCTAGTAGCTCAAAACGGCACCGTTGGTGAGACAACCATATCCAGCCGAATTGCCTATGAGCATAAAATTATTAATCTAGACAGGCTACCAAGTAACCGCTTGACCCTTGTTTTTCATGTTTCAAATTTCGAATTTCCTGAAACAAGCTTGGCATCTGGTAGGTTTGTTGGGATAGAGCTAGGACGTACCGAGGATATTCAAACTGTAAACCGCGCAATGTCAGCCAACAACTTTGTAGCAATGGGTGTTTACGCTGCGTTGTGCATTTTTTGCATAGGTATATCACTACTTAATAAGCGCAAAAAAGATGTTTTATTTTTTAGTGGACTTTGTTTTGTTTTATTCCTTGACGTGTTTACTTTTGGTGAAAACTCTCTTGGCTTATTAGCTCGTACAGATTGGTTAGTCAACCTTCGCCTTGATCAAAGTTTAACTATGGGAATCGTCATTATGGCAGTTTTATACGCTCGAGAACTTTTCCCACATGAATACCCTAAAAGTATAGTCCACATATTTACTGTCTCGAGCGCTCTCTTGATTGTTGTCAACTCAGTAGTACCTCTGCAACTTGCACTTATTTCATTTAGGAATGATCATTACATTTTCTTCACATATTTAGTCTATGCACTCGTGGCAGTGTGTGTATCACTCATCCGCCGGCGAGAAAATGCTAAGTTACTCTTTTTTGGTATCGTTATAGCAACAGCCGTGACACTACTAGCAGACTATGTGCACCTATTACCGTTGTCACCTGATAATTTCTTTGTTAGATACAGATTCCTTTTTGTACAGTATTCAACGTTTATCTTCCTCGCATCTCAAGCACTGCTGTTGTCTAGACGAAGTGCCAAGGTAGAAGCAGATTTGCGTGACCGTAGCCTATCCTTGGAGCACGCAAGTGCTCAAATTGCCAATCTCAACAAACGCTTACACGCTGAAAACGTACGCATGGAAGACGAGTTACAAGCTACTAGACGCCTTCAAGAGATGCTACTACCCAATCAAGATGAACTTACCGTGTTTGATCACATCAGCATTTCTGCAGCCATGCAACCCGCCAGTGAAGTTGGGGGTGACTATTACGATGTACTTACACGCCATCAAACTAGCCATGACTACTCTGAAATGCCGCACCAAGTAGATCACAACCACGTCACTATTGGTATTGGTGATATTACTGGACACGGCTTAGAGAGTGGCATGCTCATGCTCATGACACAAATGGGCATTAAGACCCTGCTCGAGGCGGGTATGGACAATCTTGAAACAGTACTCACGACCTTAAACCGCAGTTTGTATAGCAATGTTATCCGCATGGGCGCTGAGCGCAGTTTGACCCTAGGCTTACTTGACTACTATTACCAACCCCCTGCACCTATGGGTAGCCATCTTGTAGTTGACGATCAGCCAGCAACACAAAGCAGCACCGGACAAGGCTACTTGCGTTTTTGCGGGCAACATGAAACGCTCCTTGTCTTCCGTGAAGACGGCAGTATTGAAGAACACGACACCATGGATTTGGGGTTTCCTATTGCCCTTCAAGAAGACATTGGCCAGTGGGTTAACTCCTTACACATCGTCTTAAAAGCTGGTGATGGCGTTGTTCTTTATACCGATGGCATCACCGAAGCTGAAAATGAACACCACCAAATCTACGGCACAGCGCGGTTAACGACGTGTTTACAAGGGTCTTGGCACAAACCCGCAGAATCCATTAAACAAGATGTGCTAGCTGACTTGCAGCAGTTTGTTGGCAAAGAAGACATTCACGACGATGTGACGCTAGTTATCTTGAAGCAACTTTAGGACGATAATGTCTATCTTTTGAGATAGTGAATACTCGAGCAAACACACCCCCTACTCCAAATAGCTTCACTGAACTTTGTTCAATATATTGACTTCAGCTCACCTGCGACATAGAATAATGTATCTTCTTTCATCTAAGCACTTGCTCACAGAAAGCTGATGCCACCACATGTCCACGCTAGGTGCTGAAAAATCCCAGCAAGCCCGAGCCCTGCTCGAAGCTGACAGTCTATGGCTAACTCTCACCAGAGAAGGCAGCGACCCAGCTACCAACCTGCTTTTTGATGCCTCAGTCAGTGGCAATGCCGCGTTTATGCTGCACCCAGACGCAGGCGTGCTGGCTATTGTTGCCAACTACGATGAGGGTCATGTAGAGCGTTTGGGTGTATTCAACGACATTCAAGCCTATGAAAAATCTTTCGAGGATGCGCTCAAAGCATCCCTTGCAAAGTCAAGCCCCAAAACCATCTATATCAACTTTTCAGAGACCGATCATTTAAGTGATGGCCTCACCCACGGGCAGTTTTTACGCCTCCAAAAACTTTGTAATGAGGTTTTGCCAAATACAACTTTAGCGTCTAGCGCACCTCACCTCGCTAAGGTACGCGGTTGTAAAACACCTGACGAAGTGCGCCGCCTCAAAGTGGCTATTAACGCCAGCAATACGCTTTACGAAAAACTCTTACCTACGCTCCAAGTTGGGCAAAGTGAACGTGAGATTCAAGCTAAGATGCTTGAAATCGCGGCTGACATGGGCTTTGACATGGAACTTGGTGACTATGGTGGCGCACTCGTTTGTATTAACCGAGTTGGACTCGCCCACCGCGCACCCGGCGATGACCGCGTGCAAGGTGGCGACTTGGTCATCCTTGACCACGGACTCTATTTTGAAGGTTACTGCTCAGATTTAGCACGCACGATCTACTTTAGAAAACCAGATGAAGAAGACGCACCCGAAGCTGAACGACACGCATTTCAGTCTGCCTTTGATGCCATCAGTAACGCCTTTGACGCTGTAAAACCCGGTCTTGAAGGGTGGCAAGTTGACGAGGTTGCTCGAGACCACCACCTAACGAACGGCTATCCGGAAATTTCCCATGCTACCGGCCATCAAATTGGGCGGCACATTCATGATGGCGGGGCTATTTTGGGGCCGCGCTGGGAACGTTATGGTGACGCACCGTATATTTCGCTCGAGGTTGGCAACGTGTTTACGCTCGAGCCCACCATCCTACAATCACCATACAAACCCTCCATGTTAGTCGAAGAAAACATCCTCATCACCGAGAAAGGAGCGCAGTGGTTGAGTAAGCGCCAAACCTACCTTTGGACGGTCTAACGTTTGATACTTGTATACATATTCTTTATTAGTTAAGTCAAGTTTACCTAGCTGCTAAGACAACAACATTATTTTTTACAGCATAACAAGATCGTGATACCTACCAGAAAGCTAACAACATCTCCCTTTCCCCCTTGCTCCCCTTCTCCCTCGCTATAGACACACTATTTGATGTAGCACTATCCCGTGAAACTACTATTCATTAGGAGGCTTACATGAGCTTAAGATTTATTAAGGCTAGAAAGTTCACCACTATCTTGACGGCAGCCCTCATTAGCTGGAGTTTTGCACAGACCTGCCCAGCAGTTGGCGGCACGGCAACCATTGCCCAGTGGAGTGAACCGGGCAACCTCAACCCGCTTATTTTTCCAACTCAGTACGACGAAAATATTCAAGAGCTGGTTTTTTCGTCGCTCATTACTACCACCGAAGACCTGTCGTTTATTCCTGATTTAGCCGAATCTTGGGAGGTCAGTGACGACCAGCGCACCATCACCTTTACGCTCCAGGAAGGTCTCACCTGGCACGACGGTACGCCCTTAACCGCAAATGACGTTGCGTATACCTATACATCTATGGCTGACCCTGGTTATGACGGCGGGCGTTATGCGGAAGTGGCGGTGCTCGAGGGTGCAGAAGCATACAACCAAGGTGAGGCAGATAGCGTCAGCGGCATTAATATTATTGACGACCTCACCATTTCGTTTACCACCAGCGACCCGTTTGCACCTTTTTTGGCGACCATCGCTGGTGTATCCATTTTGCCAGAGCACATTTACGGGCAAGTTGCTGTGTCTGAGTGGCAAGAAGACGCCACCAACCGCAATCCGCTTGGTTCGGGGCCGTTTGAGTTTGTCGAATACCGCTCAGGTGAGTTGGTTGAACTTGTCGCTAACGAGGAGTATCACGCGGGGCGGCCTTGTCTTGACCGCGTCATCATTCGTTTTGGCGATCAAAACACCATGCTGGCGGCGCTGCTAAGTGGTGAAGTTGATGCCACTCAAGTGCCCATCAACAGCGTAGAAAGCGTTGAAACAGATGACGCCGCTGACGTGATGATTGTTGATTCGTTGTCGTTTCAGTACCTTGGGTTCAATCTGCGTCACCCTATCTTGTCGCAGTTTGAAGTACGCGAGGCTATTGCCCACGCCCTCAACCGCGACGCCATGGTAGACGGGCTTGTGCGCGGCTATGGACGTACGCTGGATACTATTTTCCCACCCAATCACTGGTCGTATCCACAGGATGTTGAGACCATTACCTACGATGTAGAGATGGCCAACGCTATTTTGGATGAAGCTGGTTGGGAACTTGATGGCGGCGTGCGCAGTAAAAACGGTGACAGCCTCAGTTTCACAATTTTTTACCCAACCGGCAACCAAGTTCGCGAGCGCAGTGCGCCCCTTATTCAAGCAAATTTACGACAAATTGGCATTGAAGTTGACCTGCAAGCAATGGACTTTGCCACCTTGGTGACGTACTTACTCCCAAGAGAGGAAGACGGTACACCCCGCGAAGTGCGCCCCGACGAGTTTGACATGTTCTTGCTTGGCTACGGTATTTCACGCGACCCAAATGAGTATTTGTCTTACTTTGTCGAAAGCGATATGCCGCCAAATGGGTTTAACTTTACAGGCTATGTAGACGCTGAGGTTGAAAACCTTCTTAGAAGCGGGCAAAGCACACTCGATAGTGACGCAAGAGTTGAGCTATATCATGACTTTGCCAAAACAATGCGAGCAGATTTACCGTGGATTCCACTGTACCAACAGCAGGATATTTATGCGAGTGGGCCGAGGTTACAAGGTTTTGGACCAGATATTCGCGGCGTGAATGTGAACGCCACAAACTGGTGGATTCAGGAATAAGTCGCGCTAATTTTTGAAGTTTAGGAGAGGCTTGAGGCTACCTTAAATACATGATGTTGAGGTAGCTCGAGCCTCCCCCAACTCAATCGTGCTAACTAACCTCTCCCTCTCTCCCCTTCCCCCTTTCTCCCCACATCAACACTACTAACAAATGCCAACTCTCCCACCACCCCCCCACTAACCCATGGCCACCTTCATCTTCCGCCGCCTCATCCAATCGGTATTTATCCTACTCATCGTCACGTTCATCAGTTTTGTGATGATGACGATGGCACCGGGTAACGCCATGAGTACCTTTATTGACCCGCGCATTCCGCCTTCAGAACTTGCCAAGGCAGAAGCGTCGCTGGGTCTTGATCAACCTGCGCATGTGCAATATGTGCGTTGGTTAGGGGCTGTGGTAAACGGGAATCTAGGGTATTCCATTAAAACGGGTGAAAGGGTATTAGAGCTTATCGGTAACCGCCTTATTGCCACGGTGAGCCTCATGGCGGTTGCGTTTACCTTGATGCTTGTTCTGGCGCTCCTCATTGGCATCATCTCAGCAGCGCGTCCGTATTCGCCGGTGGACTATCTCGCCACATTTTTAGCCTTTGCAGGAATTTCCATCCCTAGTTTTTTCTTTGCGCTCACACTCATTTATGTATTCGCTGTGCAACTTGGTTGGTTACCCACCTCTGGACTAGAAAGCTACCAACAAGACTTTGAAGGTTGGGCATTAGTTGTTAACCGCCTGCGGCACCTTGTGTTACCCGTCACCGTTTTAACCTTTACGGGCGTGGCGGAGTTGGTGCGGCACGTGCGCTCTGCTGTTAGTGAGTCGCTGCAACAAGATTACATTCGCACGGCGAAAAGCAAAGGCCTCAAAGACATGCACGTGTTGACCTTACACGCATTGCGCAACAGTTGGCTGCCTATCATCACGCTGCTCGGCGTCGCCCTGCCGCGTTTTTTCAGTGGTTCGGTAATTGTTGAGGTTATTTTTGCCTGGCCTGGCATGGGGCGCTTGTTGGTGGAGTCGGTCTTTGCACGTGACTACCCGGTGGCGATGGGCATTAACTTGTTTGCGGCTATCCTCGTGCTACTTGGCAGTTTGCTAGCAGATAGTCTCTACGCACTTGCTGACCCACGGATTCGTTACCTCTAGCTTTTGATACATTTATGGCGTCGATAAGTCTCTCTCCACAAACACTCGAGCAACCCCTCAAACGGCGGGTATGGCGTAACTTTTTTAGTCATAAACTCGCCGTCATCAGTGGGGGTGTCCTTGTATTGCTGATGCTTACGGCTATCTTTGCGCCTGTACTGGCACCTTATAATCCTTACGATCTAGCAATGACTGAAGACGGGCTATTAGAGTTTGAAGCGCCACCTAGTTATGCGTTTTTACTCGGGACAGATGCCATTGGCAGAGATGTGCTCTCGAGGCTCATCTTCGGCGGACGCATTTCGCTCACCATTGGACTTGTATCTGCCTCAATTGCCATCGTATTAGGTTCACTTTTGGGCGTGCTAGCGGGCTATTTTGGCGGCCTAGCTGACGCACTTTTGTCGCGCTTTGCAGACGCCGTGAGTACTTTTCCGGCGTTGTTTTTAATTTTGACGGTCTCGAGCTTTGTGAGACCGTCCATCTTCAACGTGATGGCGGTCATTGGACTCCTCAGTTGGATGCCCACCTTCAGACTCATGCGCGCGGAGGTCTTACGCCTTAGCCAAGTGGATTTTATTGAAGGCGCGCACGCACTTGGCGCGGGTAACATTCGCATCATGCTGCAGCATCTTATGCCGAACGCCATTGCGCCCATCATCGTGCAAGCCACCCTCGGCGTTGCTGAGGCTATTCTCACTGAGTCAGCCTTGTCGTTTTTAGGCTTAGGCGTTCAGCAACCGATTGCCTCGTGGGGCAACATGCTGGCAGACGCGCGCAACTTCACCGTGTTGCAGTCGCAGCCGTGGTTATGGGTGCCGCCTGGTGCTGCCATCTTCATCACGGTGCTTGCTATTAACTTCATGGGTGATGGTCTTAGAGATGCCCTCAATCCAAGGCAAGGTTAGCTGATGTCATGATGTTGCGTCGAATCATAGTTAGACGACCTCGAGTTACCTCATCTTGTCATCTTGATAGGCATCATCATCTGATGTTTAATGTGATAACTAATCTTTATTTACAGTTCCTACATCATCCTCGAGTCAGGCGTTTGATGGTTATCTTTAAACGAGGTAGCAGGTGAGTCAACCGCAACTCGGGCAGCGCATTCGTGCTATGCGCAGTTCCAAGGGCTATACCATCGCCCAACTTGCGACTCTAGCAGGCGTATCCAAGTCGTTTATCTCGATGCTCGAGAACGGCCACACCAACATTTCTGCTAACAAACTCGACCGCATCGCGGAGCTATTTGGCTTGCGCGCGTCCGACTTACTACCTGCTGTAGATACAACCTCACTTATTCACGTGGTTAAAGACGGGCAAGGTCCTGCCATTCGCGGCTTTGACCATGTTGACAGTGACGTGCGTGCCCACCTCCTCACTAAAGACCTGCACCGCCGCATTCAACCTGTCTTGATGCAACTTGCACCGGGCAGCAGCCATAACAACCCTGTAGGACATCCGGGTGAGGAGTTTATTTACGTTCTAGCTGGGCAAATTCAACTTACCTTGAACCTCGAGCAAACCGTCACGCTAGACGTCGGCGACGCCGCCCACTATCCAAGCTCATTAAGCCACCGCTACGACAATACAGGCGACGGTGAGGCGGTGCTCATCACCATCAGCACACCCCCCAAAATCATCTAACCAACATCATCCAAGCCATATTTATCAACGTATTTCGTTTAGGGAGTTCCATGACATCATCTGTGCCTCGCACACAACTTGCAGCTAACCTCAACACCGCCCAAGTCATTACCGGACTGTGGCAAATTGCCGATATGGAGCGAGACGGAGCCAGCCTCGAGCTAGCCCCTCTCGCAAACGCCATGCACCCCTATGTTGAGGCTGGTCTCACCACCTTTGACATGGCAGATCACTACGGCTCTGCTGAGGACATTGCCGGGCAGTACCACACACAATTTGGTCATGAGGGCGTGCAGATGCTCACCAAGTGGGTGCCTGAGCCTACTGACATGACCAAAGAGGCCACCCGTGAGGCTGTTGAACGCGCCCTCAAACGCATGAACAATGAACGCCTTGACCTTTTACAATTTCATACCTGGCGCTACGCCGACGCCCACTGGCTAGACTGTCTAGGCTGGTTACAAGAGCTGAAAGAGGAAGGGCTTATTGCCAACTTGGGGCTTACCAATGTGGATGCCGCCCACCTCAACATGGTCCTCCACAGTGGGATTGAGGTTGTGTCGAATCAGGTGAGTTGTTCGCTTATTGATAGACGGGCGCAGGGTGCACTCACTAAGGTTTGCCTCGAGCACGGCGTCAAGCTATTGGCATACGGCACAGTCGCAGGTGGCCTCCTCACCGAGCGCTGGCATGGCCAACCCGAACCTAAAGAAGATGATGCCACTTGGTCGCAGATGAAGTACGCCCGCTTCATTGACCAAGCAGGCGGCTGGCAGGTGTTTCAGGATGTGCTGGACACAGTTCATGACATTGCCACGTGCAATGAGGTGTCGATGGCGAACGTGGCCTCGCGTTATGTGCTCGAGCAACCTGCCGTCGGAGCTATCATCATCGGGGCGCGCCTAGGGCAACGTAATCACTTGGAGGATACGCTCAAGTTATTTGAGTTTTCGTTGACGGATGAGGATAAAGCACAACTCGAGGCTGCGCTCACCAAGCTCTCGCCCATGCCCGGCGACTGCGGTGACGAATACCGTAAACCGCCCTTTTTAACGGCCTCCGGTGATTTGAGCCATCATTTGCAGAGTTTTCCACCACCGTTTGAGCCTATTCAAACACCTCAAAAAACCTACGTCCTAAGTGGTACAACCTGGGAAACCTTTGCTGGCTACTGCCGCGCGGTGCGCGTAGGTGAGCACATCAACGTGTCGGGCACAACGGCAAGTCATGGCGATACTGTCATTGGCGGGCAGGACGCAGCCGCGCAGACGCATTTTGTGATTGATAAGCTCGAGGCCGCTTTACTCTCCCTCGGTGGCACGCTGGAAGATGTCATCCGCACGCGGGTTTTTGTTGATGACATCACAAACTGGGAAGCTGTCGCCCAAGCTCACGGCGAACGTTTCCGCGACATTTTGCCTGCCAATACCCTCGTGCAAGCTAAACTCGTTGGCAGCGATTATTTGGTCGAAATTGAAGCTGAGGCTATCGTCCGTAGCTAGCACACCATCTACCTTCAACATCCTGATGCTTCATTTGCCTTTGGCACACTAATAATATTTGCCTCTGGCACTCTGATAAGCATTTGCCTCTGGCACCCTGATAAGCATTTACCTCTGGCAAAATGAGCTGAGATATGCTACATCTGTAAGCTGAGGTACAAAGTTTTACTTAGCTGAGGATGACATCCTCAACCTAAATTGCCTGGAGGTGTAGATGCTTTTGTTATGGAAGTTTGCGCTAGCGATTTTGCTCACATCGTTTGTGTTATGGAAAGCGTTTCAGGTTGCACGGGGTCAAGGCAAAGAGCCTTAAACCTAGTTGTGTACTGAATCAACTTGGATGAAGGATTTAGATGATGTCTGTCGTAGCCCTTGGTGCCGTTACCGTTGGCATTAATCTTACCGTGAGCCATGCAGAACTCCAAGAACTTGGCTTGACGTCAGGTGATTACACGAAGGTCTCTGTAGAAAAAATGGAGAACCTCCGCCTTACGCTTGAACGTCATCAGGGAACTCTTCCCAAGCCTCGTAGCGGTGGGTCGGTGAGCAACACTGCCACCCTGTTAGCACGCGCTGGTGTCAGTTGTGGATTTATGGGTGTTGGTGGCAATGACGCCTTTGGCAACAAGTTTGTCGCAGATTGTGAAAGAGCCCCTCTTCAATTCCTTTCCAACCTTGAAGATGGCGCTGTCACGGGCTATGACTTTTGTTTTTTTAGTGATGACGGTGCGTCCACAACTGTCTGGACGGCTGGTGCAAACGCCCTATTAAATCCTAGTCGAATTGACATCGAAGCTATTCAAAACTCACAGCTCGTAATTCTTGATGGTTCTGCGCTCTCCTTTGGCCCAGACTCTCAAGCGGCTATGTTGCAGTGTGTGCAAGTAGCAAAGGCAGCAGGTGTTCCTTTTGTACTTACCCTTGCAAGCACGAGTATCGTCGCTGGCTACCGTGCTTTTTTCGATGCCTTTGCGCCCAAAGCGCAGATGGTGGCGGGCAACCTCGAGCAAGCCGCGGTGTTAGTAGGACTCGAGCCAGAAGCAGCTCTTGATGAGGTTAGGCTCGAGCTTGCAAAGACGTCCATTGATGCAGTTATCACCTTGGATGCAGCTGGTGCTTTTGCCAGATTTGGCGATAAAACATTTTTCATGCCCACGCAAAAGGTTGAGGTAGTCGATTCGACTGGCGCAGGAGATGCGTTTCTCGCAGCGTTCCTTATAGCAAGGGAACAGGGTCTCTCTGTACGTGAGGCGCTTACTGTTGGCAATGTTGTTTCCGGTGAGGTTATTCAACACAAAGGTGCTCGGCTACCGCTGGATTTTGATGTACCTGGGCTTGTACGAAAAGCAATACAAATCGCCAAACGTCTTGACAATTGAGTTCATTCTTTTGGATTGAGTTCATTCTTTTGGGTCGTAATGCCAATAAAAAAGAAAGGCTTTACATTGTCGTCATCTGATACCGCACAACAACTTGCACTTTGGGCAGATAAATTACGAGACGTTTCTTCTTTAGGGCTGCAGTTTTCTGACAACGTTTACGACAAAGAGAATTATCAGGCTGTACAAGACATTGCTATGGGGTTATTAGCTATAGCAAGTGGCGTTTCATTTGAAGACATTGAACCTCTGAGAAATCCACACTTCTCGCGACCTACCCCTCTATCTGTTGGTGATGCCGCTGTTATTGATGAGCAAGGGCGAATTCTCCTCATTCAAAGGGCGGATAATCGCATGTGGGCCATGCCAGGAGGCATGTTTGAAGTGGGTGAGTCACCTGCCGAGGGTGCTATCAGAGAGACGTTTGAAGAAACAGGCATACATTGCAAGGTTAAATCTTTGATTGGCGTCTTTGACTCGCGCTTAACAGGTGGCACATCTCGCTTCCACCTTTATCATTTCACGTTTCTTTGTGAACCCACCTCACAACAACCTGTTCAACCTGCTCCATTTGCTCATGAAACCCTAGGGTTTGATTGGTTTGCTGAAGATGAGCTACCTGAGCCTATTGACTTAGGTCACGTAACACGTATTCCCAAGGCTTTTGAAATGTGGCGTAACGGGGGACAAGCGTTTTTTGATGTTCCTTCAACTATCACATAATGAGACATTGCATCAGATATTACCTGTGTCCATGAAATCTTGCGTAACCGTGCTATGTTAATTATGAAATATGTCGTGATTATCGAAAAAAGCGAAATAGGTTATGGCGCGTATGTTCCTGACTTACCAGATTGTATTGCCGCAGGTGAATCAGAAACTGAGGTAAAACACCTTTGCCATCATCTGAAAGTTTCACGGTTGATGTACATGCCGCTTAACTAGATGCTGTAGAGAACACAACAAAATTACTACTGCAAGGCGAGCCCTGATGATTTTCCGATTGAGACAATACAAAGTAGCTGAGGGGAAAATTGATATTTTCAATCAATTCTTTCGCGAGCAGCTTCTGCCTGTTCAACAACGTTAGGACTTACGCACGAGGTAAGGAAATGAAACGATAGGGAATGGATTACAGCAACCACCGTTTGGCATAC
>JBCCBI010000154.1:0-11895 GCA_039034155.1 Deinococcota bacterium
GACCTCATTAGCGCTTATTGAAGCAGGTATTTTACTGCTATGGGCAGCGTGGCTTTCTATAGTCACGCTGTTTAATGTGACCGATGCCCTTAAAGAAATGGGGTTTCTAGGCGAGACGTGGTCACTAGCTTCGGGTAATTTTGCCTACATGATTGACGTCACCAGCATTCACAAGACGCCTAGAGTCGTGTGTTACGTCATGTTTGCAGGCGTTATTGTGTGGGAAGGGCTTGCGTCTCTACTGTTATGGCGGGCATTTTTTGTGGGCAGCCTACCCGCTATCAATCAAGCGTTTTTAGTGAGTTTAAGCTTGTGGGGCGCATTTATTTTAGCTGATGAGTTTTTTATCGCCTACACAACTGAAGGCGAAGGTGGCTACAGCGTAGCTGCCACGCACCGGGAGATTTTTGTGGCGTTTTTAGTCTCGCTTATTGCGCTACATCTTTTGTGAGTAATAGCCCTGCTATGGCTTGATACGCGTATAAGAATTGGCTCGAGCTAGCCAATGTTTCCCCAGACAGAACCAATAAAGCCACATGTTAACGCTAAAAATTTACACACTCTAAAATTCTGCACAAATTTGACTAAATGATGTGTGTCACAATCCTATTGAACCGTGACGACAACATCACTTCCTAATAGTTTTAGTTGCATGTCTAAGACAAATTGCTACACACTAAGTAAGCTTGTTCCAACTCACATAGCTAGCACCTGGAGTTACAGATGCCACACTAGCTAGCAATGCTGTACCAGGTAATTCCACTTTTTTTGATATAGGAAAGGCAGTTTTTTGAATCGCTACCTCGCCAACCTCACTTGGCAAGACGTTGCAAACCTCGATAAAGACCCCGGCGTGCTCATCTTGCCCATTGGTGCTATTGAGCAACACGGGCATCACATGCCGTTGGTTACAGACGCGCTTATTGCGGGTAAAGCCGTCGACCAAGCGTTTGAACTATTGGCAGATGACGTACCTGCGTGGGCACTTCCCACCATGCCTTACGGCAAAAGTAATGAACACGTAGGCTTTGCAGGCACCATGATGCTTTCCAGCACGACTTTGTTAGGATTTTGTCAAGACATCGCCAGAAGTGCAGCACAAGCTGGTTTTAGACGGCTCATGTTTGTGAACGGTCACGGTGGTAACCGAGCGTTACTGGAGATGGCTGCACGGGACATTCGTGCGGAATTTGGCCTCATCACGTTTGTGGTCATGCCACCGTCACTCACGGCAGCAGACCGGGCAGCCCTCCCTGAAGCAGAGCAGCGTTTTGGCATTCACGCGGGCACTGTTGAAACTGCACTTATTTTGGCAGACAGCCCTGAACTGGTCAAAATGGACCACGCCACCTGTCACTATCCGCCTTTTAAGTCTGAGATTGTTCACCTTACCGCCATGCCCCACGTTGCCTGGCTTTCCAAAGACTGGAGCCCACGTGGACACTTTGGGGATGCCAGCGCCGCCACATCTGCAGACGGACAACGTTACTGGCGCAATATGGCCCAGGGTCTTGCTGAAACGATTCGCGAAGCAGCTTTTTTTGAAGTGCCAAGTCCCGAGACAACAGCATCGGAACAGACTTCATGATGGCAGCTAACCCACACACACCTTCAGCCTCCACAATACCTACAAGCTGTCAACTTCTTTTACGCGGTGCACGATGCTTGGAACATGCAACAGAGGTTGACATTGCCATTGACGACGGGCACATTGTTGCTATCACCCTAAATTTTGTAGGTGAGGCTCAGGAAATTTGGCACTTGGGCTCGAGGATCGTCTTACCGGGGTTCGTTGACCTCCACGTTCACCTTGATAAAACGCTCAGCATGGGACATCCTGCTGTCATAAACCGCAGCGGCACCTTAGTAGAAGCAATTGACAGTTGGGTACAGGTCAAACCCACACTCACCCACGCAGATTACGTTCAGCGGGCCACACAAGGCATTGAAATGGCGATGCACCGTGGCACCACAGCCATGCGCAGCCACGTAGATGTTGACGCTACTTACGGCCTAACTGCGCTCGAGGCTATTCTTGAAGTCCGCGACACGTACCGTGACCGTTTTGAGTTACAAGTTGTAGTGCTGGGTGCGCCCGAACGTGGGGCGCAAGAAACTGCTACCGTTAAAGCTGCCTTAGATGCAGGTGCAGATATCCTCGGCGGCGCGCCAGGGCTGTTTGGAGACGCCCAAGCAGGCGTTCGCGCTTGTTTAGAATTAGCCGAACAAACAGGGGTACGTGTTGATTTACATATAGATGAAACTGACGACCCGAATGTGCGTGCGCTCGAGCACCTCGCTGATGGCGTCATCGCTAGTGGCTTGCAAGGACGCGTCACCGCTGGGCACTGCTGTTCATTATCAGCTATGAGCCAAACAGAAGCGGCTGCCATCATCGATAAAGTAGCGGCTGCTGAGTTAACGATTATCACCTTACCCTCTGTCAACTTAGTACTACAAGGGCGTCAAGATAGTAGCCGCACTCGGCGCGGTCTCACCCGTGTTAAAGAACTCTTAGCGGCAGGCGTGAACGTGGCGGCAGGCTCAGACAACGTCCAAGATCCGTTTAACCCGTTTGGTAATTACGACCTCATTTGGATTGCTAACTTGGTTGCCCACGCGGCCCAGCTCACTAGTGATGACGAACGTAGCAAGGTGTTTGACCTAGTTACTTACAACCCAGCGCGCGCGTTTGGCAAAGATCGCTACGGCATTTATACAGGTGCACCTGCCGACCTTGTTGTCTTAGACTATGTTGTCTCTGGTTATCACACTCTTGACAGTTCACTTGCCCACATGCCGGCACGCTATGCCATTCTCAAAAACGGTATCCCCTATACCCTGCCAGCCTCACACACCTAGGTCATAGTGCCCAGACATAGTGCCCAGAGGAGTTTTATTTAAGATGACCACAGCCCAGCAACCTGCAACTAACATAGACCTTATTCCCATTTTGCGTGACCTTATTGGCGATAAACACGTCTATACCGATGCCAAAGCTCGCAAAGTATTTTCAACCGATGCTTACACCTTTTCCCCTGTTTTAACAGAAGCTTTACAGGACAAAATTGCCGATGTTGTAGTGGCACCAGGTAGTGTGAGTGAGCTCGAGCAGATTGTCAGCTTAGCCATGCAACATGGCGTACCTGTGACAATACGCGGCGCAGGCACAGGCAATTACGGACAGTCAGTGCCGCTCGAGGCTGGCATTGTGGTGCTTATGCGCCGCTTAAACACTATTTTAGAACTTGACCCGGTAACCAAGCGCGCCAAAGTACAACCGGGGGTTGTTATCGGTGCCTTGGAACGGCGCGCCCGCGAGGTTGGTCTGGAAGTACCTTGTTACCCTAGCACTTGGGGTACGGCCACCATTGGCGGCTTTGTCAGCGGCGGCTTTGGCGGCGTGGGCTCAATTCGTAACGGCACCTTGTGGGACGGCATGGTGGTGAGCTGTGAGGTCATGAGTGCAGAAATAACCCCGCAGTACAGTACCCTGAGCGGTGCTGACGTGCTCAGCGTCATTCATGCGTATGGTGTCAGTGGCATTATGACCGAGCTCGAGCTTAGCCTAGCCACCGCTGTGGCCTGGGAAGAATGTGTGCTTGCCTTTGACGACCTCACCTCGGCACTTAAGTTCGGCTACGATCTATCCCTAGATGATGCTTTTGATAAACGGCTTATTTGCACCTGTGAGCCGCCCATTGCTGGGTTTTTTCGGCCACTGGTCAATGAAATCTCGCTTGATACTAGTAAGACTCATGTCCTACTCGAGCTAGGTCAAGGTCAAACTGAGGCCATCAGTACACTTGCTAAAGATTATGGCGGCACTGTAGTGTGGCAACGCCCTAGCGACAAGTACCACAAAAGTGGCTTTTCACTCTCAGATTTTTCGTGGAATCACACAACCCTTTGGGCGATGAAAGCTGAGCCTAGCTATACCTACTTACAAGCCATGTTTGCGAGCGAGTTAGACACCTTTTTGACACAAGTTGATAGCCTCAAACAGCAGTTCCCCGATGAATTACTGATGCACCTCGAGTACGTTTATATTGGCGATAAACTCACCCCGAGTGGCTTACCTGTTGTTACCTACAAGGGCAAATCCCGCCTTTACGAAATTGTTGATGCATTCGAGGCAGCTGGCGTAGAAATTGCTGACCCTCACACCTGGCGATTGGACGCCGACCCACGCTGGAACGGCACACCCGTTGTTGACGGTAAAGCCAACCGCAACCCGCTAGGCTTACTCAACCCAGGTAAGTTGTAGGCACATCAACGTTACAAGGTACTGTACATTAAAACGTTTCGTCATTACTGATGGCAATGTATGTTTTGAGCACTCCGTACTAACTTCATGTGTACTTGTCATTGATATAACCCAACTAGCAACAATTTAAACTGATGGAAATAGCCTAGACAAACACGTCGAGGTCATCAACAGATACAAGCATCATCCTTCTGGATTTTCACCTGAGCATCATCTGTGTTAAGTGATGAGCTACAGCAGCCTTTATGCGTTGTTGCGGAGAATATCTTTAGGAACGTCTGTCACACTGCCCGAGAGTGCTAGAATCGCTAAGTTAGGGCTTCGAAAGGTGACATACGTTTTGTCTTGGGTAGGATAGTAGCCACCTTCAACTTGGAAACTTTCTTGACTGTGCTGGCTGGCAATAAGTACCAACGCTGACGCAATGTCGGGTACAACCAAAGTTTTGCCGTCTTGGCTGTCGTCAACATTATCACTAGCCTGGTCAGGACTAGCTTGAGTGCCAGTTCTGTTGGGGCTAACGTCTGTATTAGCATTACCACTTGCATTAGTGCTACCGCTTGCACTAGTATTACCGCTTACAATAGCGCGCTCTTCAGGCGTGGCTGAACGCGTTTCGATAGCCGCACGAGGCTCGAGCAATACACCCATCAAATTTACGTGCAAGGTTTCACGCTCGGGGCTTACATTAGGTTCAAAGCGGAAGTTACCCTCTTGCAGTTTTAAAAGTGCTCGCAAGCCTTCTTCAGCACTGTAATTAGGGTGCTCGAGGTGAACAAGGTGCCGCCCGTGCAAGTACAACCGAAATGCACCAATATCCAAAACGCCTTGTAAGCGCAACATCGCCAGCGACTGCAGCAAATTGCGCGCACCACCTTTGCCCTCTAACTGACCACTAAACGACGCACTTAAGCGCGCACGTTGGGCAAGTCGGCGCAGTGTATTGTCAATACTCACTAAATCCACACTCTCACTTTGAAATGCGTCCCGGTTGAGGATGTCTTTAGCAACCTCAACGGGTGTTGAGTTGCTGTCTGAAAGTCCTAAAATGGTACGTGCTTCTTGCAAGGTGGACGATACCCGCTTGAGGGTATCACCTAAGCGTTTGCGCTCGGTTAAATCGCGTTGCGTTGACGCGTAGTGCGTTACCTTGCCGTCATCGTCACGGAGGCCTTCAATGTTCCACTCTACAATATACGGGCGGCCATCTTTACGATGATTGACTGTTTCACCTTGAAAACTATGACCATTTTCAAGGCTTTGACGAAGGCGCTTGAGCATGTCAAAGTCTGTACCTACACCCTGTAAAAGGCGTGGTGTTTGACCAATGACCTCGTCTTTGTTGTAGCCTGTCATCTTACAAAAAGCGTCATTCACGTAGACAATATGAGGCCCTGGCTTATCTAGCTGGGCGTCTGTAATGACAATAGCTTCAATAGCACTTGCGCAGGTTTGCTCAAAAAGCGTCAGTTGGTCTAGTTTACGGATTTGCTCGAGCTGCTCATGGAAACGCCTTACCTCTACGTCTAACCAAGGCCGCAACCAGATACCTGCAAGCCCCTGCGCTGCCTCGGCAGCCTCAGGTGTTACAGCATCTGTAAGCCAAAACAAGGGTACTTGTTGACCTGTCAACACATTGCGTGTGCTCAACTCAGTCATCAAAATAAGGTCGCCATCAAGCTGACTCTGCTGAGCCTGCTCAACAGACATGTGTCGGACACTAGCCAACTTAGCAAGGTCACGTTGCAGGGCTTGGGCACCCGCAACATCATCTGAGACAATTAAAATGTTCAAAGTGGGGTCATCTATCATCATGTTTGGGTGTTCTCTAAATTGTGAATGATTAGACGTTTAATATACACATCTAACACATTCGACACATAAGCAGTAAATAAAACGTAGAAACGGCAACAATCTGAGTATACTACGTTAAACACATCATACGCTTTTATGAAAAACAGCTTAAGACATCTTAAAGATGATCAAGGTAACCATAAAAACACCCAAGCCGCCAACTTGGGTGTCTGTTGAGCCTCTACTTAATTGCGCTAAGTTTTTTTGGTATCCAACCTTAGACTTTGGGTTTAAGGTGGTGAATCAACCTCTCCCTTAAACTCCATGATGACAAACATGCCTCCCTGTGGGTCTTGCGCCATGCTAAACGCACCCATCTCGCCAGCATCTATATTGGGTGCTAGCACCTTACCCCCTAGTTGTTCTACTTTGTCAGTCGATGCTTTGATGTCTGCAACCATAAAGTAAACAGCCCAGTGAGGCGGCATATCCGGATGATCGGTGCTCATGTCTATCATAGCAGCTTGAACTCTCTCGCCATTTTGAATCATCATGTAACCCGTATCATCTGCAGTTGTCTGCCAACCAAAGACATCCTCATAAAACTTGCTTGCTATAGTTGGATTTTGGGTTTGGAGTTCGTTCCAAACAAGTGCGCCCGGTGTGTTAACCAAGGCTGCGCCAATATGATTTTTGGGTTGCCACACACCAAACGCGGCACCTGCGGCATCTTTGATAAATGCCATACGGCCTTCGCTCATGACATCCATAGGCGGCATGATGACCTCGCCACCTGCTTCAGTGGCACGCTGAGTGGCGGCATCTACATCACTATGCTTAACATAGCTGGCCCAGAATGCTGGACTCTCTTCACTTTGCGCAGGGCTCATCCCAGCAACTGTTTGTCCTTCAAGTGAAAACATGGTGTAGATGGTGTCTTGATTTGTAGTTCTGTCTCGAGCGTCCCAGCCAAATAAATTAGTGTAGAACGCTTTTGCACCCTCCATATCTGGTGTGGACAAGTCAACCCAATTAAACATCCCATCCGGGTAACTGCTGACAACTTTCATCATTTCCCTCCTAGCTGTAGAAATTTGTAGACCATGATGATTAAAAGATGCCACCCTCCACAAGCGGCATCTTCACTACATCAACATCGTTATTTAAGGGTTTAGCTGTGTTTAGCTCGTCGTTATTTAAGGGTTTGATTATGTTGAGCTAGTCACAGATTGTACGGCTCACTTACATAACTTCATAGGACGGCCACAGCGGCAACACACAACCGATGCGCTGATGAGCACGGTGACGCGGCGTTTACATTTGGGGCAATGGTAGCAACTTTCAGTTGGGTTAAGCTGTTGAGCTGAATGAGCTTTGGGTTGTTTAGCTTGTCTCGTTCGAGCATGAGGCATTAGTCAAACGTCTCAGGTGTCGTTGAAGATGGTGTTTGTACAAACGGTTCAGACGTTCCGTGCCGAATTTCATTGACGTGGGCACCTTCGTAGTTTGCTGTCTTAGGTAGAGATAGGGGCTCGAGAAACACAGGTACTTCTTGCTTACGGCTGCTTGAACGTTTGCGCCAGACAAGCATAAAGCCGTACTCGCGCAAAATGTCGTCTAATATGTCGAGTTCTTCAAATTGGTCTGCGCGTACGTTACCCAAGTAGAGGGGCTTTTCTTCATGGATAGCGCAAGAGACAAGATTAACCACTTGACGCTCGAGGTGCTCAAACGTTTTCTGGAGTGCTTTGTCTTCTGGACTGCTCGGCTTTGTATCAGCTTGTTCAGTCGTATTATCTATTGGATTGCGTGTCATCGAATTTGTAAAGGCATCAACGTGGTCAGTAGCTTGTTGGGTCATTCTTGTCATTGACATACTTCCTTAACCAACCATCCTACGAACGTTAAACTCACTTGGAACGCAGCCAGCATCTTGAAGATGACTTGACAAATGCTGACGATTACCTGCACGATAGAACATAAATAACTCCTTTCCAGCACATTTATAATCATGGCTGGAACTCAGGGTGTTCAGCTCGCGTTGGTCTTGGCGGATTAGGCGCGAGCTTTTTTGTTGTAACTGACTAGAGGTTAGTGTCTTAAATTCTCAACATAGCGTCAATGTCAAAATCTATTCGATAATACACGTCAGTGTCTCATCACCTCACTTTAAGATTCTTCGTAGAGCGCACCTAAAATGGTGCCGCGCACTAAACCCTGATAAACACCATCAATATGAAGATCGGCAGGTTTTACATCTCTTGGTGGATAAATGTCTTGATCTTTATTGTGAGCCCGCAAGCGCCACAGGTCAGGAGAAATTCGCTCAACATATTTAAGGGTTGTTTCACTATCACCAAGACGTGCAGCACAAATCTGCCCTGAATATTCTGGTTTTTTCGCTGGCTTAATGAGAACAACGTCACCATCTTGAATAAGATCCGCCATCGAGTTGCCATGAACACGCAGGCCATAGCTATTAGCGGCATCGGGCAAGCGCAGATATCCTTCTACATGCTCTTCTTGAGATTCAACTGCACCACCGACAATGTAACCTAGAATGGGTATGCCAGTAACCGCTGCAGGCAAATTTAGTACGGGCGACTTACCACGTCCACGACTTTCAAAGGAAAGATATTCTTTGTTGTTTAAAGCTACTAGATGCTGCTTCAGTGACATATAACCCATACCGAGCTCCTTAGCAAACGCAGATAGGTCAGGCGAAGCACCATAACGTTTCAAATACGTTACTAACTTGTCATAGACACGTTTTTGTCCTGGGGATAACTTTTTCTTTTCCACAACCTCACATCCGTCCTTAGTGACTTAAGAGCTCGAGCTACAGCGTCATTTGGTGTGCTAGTATGATAGTTACATCTGAGTAGGTGCTAACCTGTTCGCTTATTGAGATGAGCTCAGTACCTTATTTATTGAGGTATTATATGTGATGTGAGTTAGCTTGTCAAACGCTGTAAGGTCCGCGTTAGTTTTTAGCCTTTCCTGTTCTGAACGCAGCTAGCGCGAACAAGCACAACCTGATATTGACAGCAGCGTTAGATGTCAAAAGTACAACTCTTTGCTACTCAAGACTTATCCCGACATCAAATCAAAAAGAAAGACAACCCAAAGGCTGTCTATAATAAGAGGTTCAATTTTAAAGTTTGTTTATACGTTGAGCACTATCGTAGAAAAACGGGCGTTAGGTCGCCACCATTGAGCACTGTCAACGCGGCACCTGCAACGATAGCTATCCATGCAAGCATTGTCACAATGTCTGGCCAGTGTTCTGAAAGCCATGGTCGTTTGTACTCGACAGTGGGTGCTTCTTGCGCGCCCTCGAGGCTAAAGTCTTCATCTTCAAAGCCAAAATCGCTGTCGTTATTGTCCATAGCTTTATCATAGACGAAAGCTTGCACTGAGCTACGTGACTAACTTTACGGCGTCACCATTAACTGCTAACACAATATCTAAACAATCTGTGAACGCGGTAAGTAATGGGTATTTGAGCTGTTGCAAACGCATTATGTGCCTCTGAGCCATCATTAATGCAATGATTCATCGTGCTCAGCACTGCTGACAGCGTCACTATCTAGCCTGCTATACTCACGTTTGGTGAAACTTACATCTGCACGAACAACATCGGTAACGTCAAAACCTACAACATCAACAGCAACTTCTATACCATCAACACCTATAACATCAGCTTCACGACCTACAGCACCTTTACAACCGTCACCTGTGTCAAGCTCATCTTTAAACTCCAAAATACCCTCATCCCAACGTATAATTCCAGCTCGCATTGGGGTCGCTCTTGGTGGTGGTAGTGCCCGGGGTTATGCGCATATTGGCGCGCTAGCTAGCTTAGAAAATCATGGGCTTTCGCCTAGCGTCATCGTTGGCACCAGCTTTGGGGCCATTATTGGTTCGCTGTATGCGTCTGGTCAAAGCCTAGCTGAATTGCGAACCTTTGCTAGCGGGCAGCGTCGCCGCGATTTACTGCCTCAACTAATTGACTTTGGGCTTCACAAAGCCGCGCTCTTTCGCGGGGATAAGCTCGAGCAATACTTCGACAGCCTCTTAGAAGGTCGGCATTTTTCTGACCTCGAGCGGAATTTTGCCATTGTTGCCACCGACGTTGACAGCGGTCAGCGGGTGCTTTTACAGGACGGTCCACTTGCTACAGCGCTGCGGGCTAGTGCCTCTATGCCAGGTATTTTTGCGCCGGTTGAGCTTGGCGGTAAGCGCCTTATGGACGGGGGCATTGGTGCGCCCGTGCCGCTAGATACGCTCGAGCATTTTGAGACCGACCTCGACCTAGGCATCGAAGTGGGGATGCAGTGCGAAGAATCCATATCGATTCGTTTTGCGCAGCGCTGTCTTAACACGAGCTGGGGCAACCGTGTACATACAGGCTTGCGCGATACAACTGGCACCGATCCCTTGCGCGTGTTAGGACGCACGCTAGCGCACACCTTCACAGCTTGGCAAACGACGCCAGATTTGCCTGTGGGCGCGCTCAACATTCACACCAAACCGCCCATCAACTGGCTTCACTTTCACCGGGCAGATGAAGCCATTGCGGCAGGTGAAGAAGCGCTCGAGGCGTACATGCCCACCATCAAACAAGCACTATTACAAAAAGCATCATCAGAACAGACGTCTTTGCTCGCCACGTTATAACCCTATACAAAATTGAGTCTGCTTTTGGATGACGCTACATCTTGCCTGGCTCGAGCTAATCTACAGCTTGCAATTGTGTTTTGTCATAGCGTCTCAAATCTCGATAAATTTTTTCACCATATTTTGTAGCTGACCCATGTTTTACACACTACAAAATGCAGATGCGACTACACATTTGTTGACATCCAGTGTCTACACTGTTAGATGTTACACGTGTTAGTGCTGACGTGTTAGATGTATAGACCGTCAAGCATGACAGTTGTGCTCATATCTAGATTGGCCTGTTGCAACGTGTAAACGTCATCTTTACAGGAGCTGGGTTTATGAAACAAGTGATGGTGTCCGCAAGTTTAGTCGTTGTGTTAATGATCCTTAGCAGTGCGTTTGCCCAAGGTAGCGGTGGCGACGCTAGTCTTTTTCCCGGTTTTTCACCAGACCCTTACACCCTTAGTTATACTGCTGGTGGCTCAACCTCAGCATCTATTTACGGTGCTAGCTGCCGTGGCAATATTGCCAGCACGCCTGACCATGTTATTTATCTAGGCGGCTTTGACTACCTAAAAATGGCTGTCACAAGCGCTAGCGACACGACACTTGTGGTTTACAGCGAATCTGATGGCGTATGGTTTTGCGCCGATGACAGTGTAGGACTCAACCCTGTATTAAGTGGTGGTTGGACACCTGGAAATTATTTTGTATATGTAGGTAGTTTTTCTGGCAACCCAAGCTATACCCTGAGCCTTACCGAGTTCCCCTAATTTCATTTTACAGTTCAAAAAATGTCATATTATGTCTAGCTCAAAACTAGGCATTTTTCTTGTCCTAATCTTTATAAATTGAAAGTTGACTCACCTGAACAAGGTATACTTATCCCAAAGGAGGTAGTACAACTATATCTGCTGTGCAACGTGTTGGTTTGCGCCTGTATTTACATTGACTAACATACTTGCACTAGTCAGCTCATTATTTATTTTTGGCTTTCTCAACCCACTTTATAATCACGGAGATACACTAAATGACCTATTTGAGACACCTAAGTTGGCAACATCGCTTAATTTTACTAGTTACAGCATTTGTACTTGTCCCACTGGCAGTTGCACAAAATGCTGGCGCTGACAATTATGTCACCCTTGAACCTGGCTTTTTTCCTGATC
>JBCCBI010000155.1:0-11761 GCA_039034155.1 Deinococcota bacterium
CTTGCAGTGACCCAGCCAGCGCTGGCCTGGTGCTTGCTTCTATTCATGTTCAGCCTTGCCGGTATCCCGCCGCTGCTCGCAGAGATGCCAGCAGGGTCACTTCAGGGCCTGCAGTTAGTTGTCAATGATATTAAGGCAGCTCGAGCCGAACTTATATCGCGTGGCATGGAGGTTAGTGAGATTATTGTTTTGGGTGAAAATCCCAGCCCTCAACCTGATCCGCTGGATAACGTAGGCTTTTTCTTTTTTTATGACCCAGATGGCAACAGTTGGGCCGTCCAGCAAATCTCGAGCCGCTCGTAAATGCCACAGAACACTGAGGTTTAAGCATGATTATTGTGTCAGGAAAGTTGTACGTCCGTGCGGGACAGCGGGATGCCTTTCTAACCTCATCCCAAGCTGCGATGACGCAAGCAAGACAAACTACAGGCTGTCATGACTTTGTGGTGGCGGCTGATCCCCTCGAGCCCAATCGAGTCAACATTTACGAAGCTTGGGAATCAGAAGAAGCACTGCTTACGTTTCGTGGTGAAGGACCTAGTGACGACCTCAGTTCGCTGATTGAACGGGTTGATGTACATGAGTATGTAGTGATGGACTCGAGCGCGGCCTAATCGTTCACTAAGAAATATATTTTGCAAGGTAAAAGAGGAAAACTTATGGACATCACGCTAAAAGAAGGGCAAAGGTACATCACATGAGCGGACTTACGGTCAACGTCCAAGCAGACTGCGGCAACGCGCCACGCAAACTGCTCCTACGCGACATCAGCATTGCGTTTGCTGAACGAGATGTGGCAACGTTGCTCGAGCACGCCCACAAAGACATCACTTGGAATAGGGTTGGCACCAACATCACTGAGGGTAAAGCAGCGTTTGAAGAAGCCCTCTCGAGCCTCACCCTTCCCGACGCACGCGAACTCACCTTGCATCACATCCTCACGCACGGTAAAGAGGGGGCAGTGAGTGGCACGGTTATTTTTAGTGACGGCTCACAGCGTGATTTTTGTGATGTTTACGTGTTTAGCAGTACGACCAGTAAGTTGGTGAAGGTGTTGCAGTCTTATGTGATTGCGGGTTGAGTGATGTCTATGATGCATTTACACACTAGGAGTGGATTATGGACGTAAATTCTGACAACATCTGCGCCTTTGAAACGCCACAAAACTTCTATAACTGGCTTGCTGAACATCATGATTCGGAAACTGTGCTGTGGCTTAAAATCTACAAAAAAGGCTCAGGGCAGCAGACCATCACTTGGAATGAGGCCGTGATTGAAGCCCTCTGCTGGGGTTGGATCGATAGCATCAAAAAAACCTTTGATGAGACAGCCTATCTGCAACGGTTTACACCACGAAAAAAGGGCAGTGTTTGGTCAAAACGCAACCGTGAACATGTTGAAAAACTCATCAAAGAAAACAGAATGCAGGAGGTTGGGATGGTGCATGTCAGCGAAGCCCAAACTGATGGACGTTGGGAGAAAGCCTATGCACCTGCCAGTGAGATGACTGTTCCAGAAGATTTTCTGGCTGCGCTTGACAGTCGCCCGAAGGCTAAAGCCTTTTTTGAAACACTCAATAAAACCAATCTTTACGCCATTGCATATCGTTTGACCACCGCAAAGAAACCTGAGACACGGCAAAAACGCTTTAACAAGTTTTTGGAGATGCTCGAACGTGGCGAGAAGCTTTACTAATTTGTGGGACTGAAAGCAAGATTTAGACTATGCGAAAGCTAACTACCTTTATAATTCTATCCCTCAACGGCTATTACAAAGACGCCAAAAACAGCTTGGACTGGCACCATCATAGTGAAGAAGGCTTGGCGCTTTCTTTAGACAACTTAAGCTCAGATAGACACACGCTGCTTTTAGGACGTCAAACCTATCAAGAATTTGCGAGTTTTTGGGATACGCCTGCAGCCTTTGAGGCTTTCCCTGAGGTGGCCAAGCGAATGCAACAAGCAGAAAAAATCGTCTTTTCACACACCCTTTCTGAGGTCACTTGGCAAAACTCGAGGCTTGCTGAACGTGACCTCGTCAGTGAGGTTAAAGCGCTTAAAAATGGCGCAAGTGGCAGCATGATAGTGCTGGGTAGCGGTAGCATCGTGCAGCAACTCAGCAAGCACCAGTTGATTGATGAATACCAGTTACTTGTTGATCCGGTGGTGCTTGCTGGGGGAGTGTCTTTGTTTGTAGGGCTCGAGCAAAACCTCAACCTGACCTTACGTGAAAACCGAGTGTTCAAAAGTGGCACAATGTTTTTGCGTTATACAAGTTCCAGAAAGGAAGCGTAATGAGCAAGCCCGAATTTTCAGGTGGTCGTAATATTGCTATGAAAGTCCCACCACACTTATGGCAGGAAACGGTCACTTTTTATCAGGATGTGATCGGGTTAGATGTTATTCCAACCAAATCGCCAAGTGTTTGTTTTGCGTTTGGTGCAAATCGCTTGTGGATTGACCATGTTGATGGGTTGAGTCAGGCTGAACTGTGGTTAGAACTCAGCACCCTTGATGTTCAAGGTGCAGCGTCTCATTTTGAGAAGGCAGGCATTGTAAGACGCGATGAAATTGAACCTTTGCCAGAAAATTTTGAGGGGTTTTGGATTCAAAGCCCTGCTTCTATCATCCATCTAGTGCAAAAACCAGATAAAGATGCCTAAAACAAAAATGCTCAGAACATAGAGAATGACAAATGACCACCCACACAACACAAATGAGCCGCCACCTTAACGCTGCTCGAGCCGCCGTCTACCGTGTGCTCATTGATGCTGAGGCCGTGGCAGCATGGCGCGTTCCCAACGACATGTCCAGCCACATTCACGAGTTTCAACCCCATGTGGGTGGCAAATTCAGAGTGTCACTAACCTACTATGAGCCAACCAATACAGGTAAAACCAACACCCACACAGACACTTATTACGGGCATTTTGTTGACCTTGTCCCCAACGAGCGAGTTGTTCAGGTCATGGCCTTTGAGACAGATAATCCCCTGATGCAAGGTGAGATGACGCTAAGCTTTGTGTTGCAAGATGTCGAGGGTGGTACAGAGATAAGGGTCACACATGAAGATGTGCCTTCAGGCATTGCCCCTGCAGATAATGAAATGGGTTGGCGTATGGCGCTGGATAACCTGACTGCCTATCTCGAGACCGAGAAACTTAGCAACGTATAAGGGGAACCTCCATGACATTGCTTCCTGAAACTATCATCCAGCAGCTCGAGCAAAACGCACATGTGTTTGAAGCACTAACCGCAGATATTCCTCGAGAACTTATCCATTGGAAACCGTCACCCAAAACCTGGTCAGTCCTTGAAGTACTGTGTCACCTTGTGGATGAAGAAGTCGAAGATTTTAGAACGCGCGTCCGCATTGCTTTGCTAACATCCAGTGAAACACCACCAGAGATTGACCCTGAAGGTTGGGTGACAGCGCGCAAATATGCACAGCAGGATTTTGAAGCGACAGTCAAACGCTTTGCTTTTGAGCGAGCTGAGTCCATTAGGTGGTTACGCAGTTTGGGTGAGGTCAACTGGTCAAGTGCCTACGAACACCCAAGATACGGTCCCATGAGTGCCCAGTTTTTCCTCGAGAACTGGCTAGCACACGATTATCTTCATATGCGGCAACTTGTGAAGCTCAAATATGATTACCTAGCTGCAAGTAGTGCTGATCTAATCTACGCAGGTACGTGGCGTTAAACACAAGATGGCAATAGTTGGGCAACGCAGTAAACCTCGAGCCATATTTAAGTCGTTTAACTGTAAAAATATTTGATGTGACCTTTGAGACAACTTTCTATTTCAAGATTCAGTTAGACAAAAGCAATACACTCGCCACATCCAACACAACATCAGTAAACGCTACTGGACTGAGGCTATCACCTGCAGTAAGGCTCATTTCTGTGGTGTAGCCACTACTAGATAGGTCGCGGTAAACCATAACTCGGTTTTGGACAAGATTAACGAGCCATACCTCGGGTACACCCGCTCGGGCGTAAAGAGGGAGTTTAACCGTCATGTCATAAACCAGCGAACTATCCGCCACTTCAATAAGCAAATAGATGTCACTAGCTGTAGGATGAGCATCTGCATAGAAAGCGTTATTACTCACTAACACAGACAGATCAGGTTCAGGCTCACTGTCATCCCCCAATATTACTGGGTCTTGAACCCCGAGGAGGGCACGTTTGTTTAAAGCATCTCGCAAAAGTTCAGCGGTGCGCTTAACACACGCTGCATGACGGCTCCCGATTGCGGCCGTCTCAATAACGTCTCCTTCAATAAGTTCAACGCGATCGTTCTCCGTCAAAATGCCAGCATCAATCATGCTGTGATAGTCGTCTGTGCTAAACCGATGTTTGCTAACAATCATGTGTAGCTCCGTTTGCGGCTCCCAAGTGTACTAAATCAATTATAAACATTTAATAGCATCAGGTAGCTACATTGATCGTTACAGGCAATGTCCTACACGGTAATTTACGGTAACTTGAGGCCATCAATTAGGTGGTGTAAGCCTCGTTGAGGATTTTTCAGATAGCTTTTATGAGACTAAAGTGGAAGGGAATGGTGCTATGAAACTATCCATCATGAGTGTGTCGGTCGCAGATCAAGACAAGGCGCTAGCGTTTTACACAGAAAAACTTGGCTTTGTCAAAAAAATTGATATGCCACTAGGTGGCGATGCGCGTTGGCTAACCGTGGTTTCACCTGAAGACTTGGATGGCCCCGAGTTATTGCTCGAGCCTAATGCAGCCTATCCTGCGATGAAAGCCCTTAAAGAAGCCCTTGTAAAAGATGGCATTCCATTTACCGCGTTTGAGGTAGATGACTTGCAAGCAGAATATGAAAGGTTAACAACTATGGGCGTTGTGTTTCAGCAAGCGCCTCGTCAAACTGCTGAGTCTGTTCATGCTGTGCTAGATGATACTTGTGGCAACTTAATTCAGATTTATGAGGTTAAGACGGCATAACCTACAAGTTCATGACTCACATTCTAAAATCAAGTCCACGTCAAGTTAATATCTGCAAACGAAAACGCAGCTAGTGGCCCGG
This sequence comes from Deinococcota bacterium, assembly GCA_039034155.1. Lineage (GTDB taxonomy): Bacteria > Deinococcota > Deinococci > Deinococcales > Trueperaceae > JBCCBI01. Next base: position 5,055 of record JBCCBI010000155.1, read on the forward strand.
TAATGCGCAGCCGCAGCAAATCAGGATGTGCTTCATCAAACTGGCTAAGCTCAGCCATAAACGCGTCGTAATCACTTTCGGGCATCAGTAAGGCGAGGTTGGCGACCTCTTGTTGGTCGTCTTGTAAGTCTAGGATGAGTACCTCACGGGCGTGGTTGGCAGCGAGGTCGGCGAGGCTATCTTCTAATTGCTCGCGGCGCTCGAGCAAGACCTCATTTACTTTTTGCCCAAAATTAATCCGCTCGTGGTAACTTGCCCCGCGTGCGTTGAGTGCCTCTTTAAGTGGCGCAAGCTTGGGGTGTGTTCCACCAAGTTCCGCGAGCAAAGCATCTTTGTTGAGCCACTCAGCTCGCAGGGCGTACTCAGCAGCACCGCGAACATTCTCAAAAAGATTCACAATATCAGCTACAGAGGTTTGTACCGCTTGCGTAAGGGCGTCCTCAGAAGGCGCTAAAGTACCAAAACGCACGGGCACGGTTGCTAAGTTCACTCGGAGTACATCAATAACCGCGTTATGCGCTTTGAGGTTTTTGCGGCTTACGCGGTAACGGTCTTCAGGGTTATCGCTAACAACCGCACACACCTTGTTCAGCGAAATAACTCTGGGAGGGCTACTTTCGCCGATGCCAACCAGATCAGCTAAAAGTGGTTCGATGTCAACGTTATTAGCCTCAGTTAGACAGTAAAGATAAAGCTGCTCGCTATCTTCAGATGAATTATTTGACGCGTTAGCAGGTGCTGTCCCAGAAGATGATGTCATCATAACCTCGTTAGTATTGTAGCCTCGTCATTGTTAATTGATGTCAGGGATTAGTATCTGACCTAATCTCAGGCTGAATTATGGTTGCCTGATTATTGCTGCCTGATTATTGTTGCCTGATTATGGTTGCCCGTCAAAAGGTGCTGCGACATCGCGCTGAACCTCGGCTAGGGCGCGGGCAATGTGGTCAGCGTTAATCATCGGTTGGGCGTCTTGATGACCTTCTGAGATGATAGCTTGCAAGGCGAGTAAGGCGGCACGGCGGCACAGTCGCTCGAGGTCAGCCCCGCTCAATCCCTCACATTGTTCTGCCAACTCATTCAAATTGATGTCTGGATTGTGGGGGCGGTCACGCAGGTGAATGGCTAAAATATCTGCGCGTCCGCGGGCATCCGGTAGGGCAAAGTGCAAGATGCTCTCAAAGCGACCACTGCGTAATAGCGCATCATCTAGTGCCTCACGTCGGTTGGTTGTACCGAGCAGCATCACGCCGGGAATGGCCAATGCGCCGTCCATCTCACTCAAAAACTGCCCAACGATGCGTTCGCCCACGCCGTCAGCAGTAGCGTTATCCCGTTTGGATAAGAGGGCATCAATTTCATCAAAAAAGATAATGGCAGGCGCGTTGGCTCTAGCTCTGGCGAATAAGTCGCGGATAGCCCGCTCTGATTCACCAACATACTTTGATAAAAGCTGCGCACCACGCACCAAGATGAAGTTGGCAGAGACTTCGCTGGCAACGGCTCTTGCGACCAAGGTTTTACCCGTACCGGGCGGCCCAACCAAGAGCACACCCTTGGGCGGCTTGAGGTTCATGCTCGCAAATAACTCTGCGTGTTCAAACGGCAGTTCAACCAGCAAGCGCAATTCTTCTTTGATGGCGTTTAAGCCGCCCACGTCCTGCCATTTAGCTGGGGCGATGTCGCTATCTAGCTCGCGTAGGGCAGAGGGAATCACAAAGCGCAATGCTTGAGAGAAATCTTTACGGCGCACCTGAAGTTCGGGTAGGGCGTCTGGATTGAGGCTATTGGTCTCTTGGAGGGCTGTACGCAGGCGCTCGAGCGCAGCCTCACGGCACAAGGCAGCTAAATCTGCGCCTACAAAGCCGTGAGTTTGAGTGGCTAAACGCTCCAAGTCAACGTCATCTGCTAGCGGCATGCTGCGGGTGTGAATTTGTAAGATGGCTTGCCTCGAGGCCCGGTCGGGCACGCCGATGCCCACCTCACGTTCAAAGCGCCCGGGTCGGCGCAAGGCTGGATCAAGGTCATCGGGTCGGTTGGTGGCACCAATGACGACTACCTGCCCGCGGTCAGCTAGGCCGTCCATGAGGGTTAAAAGTTGGGCTACAACCCGCTTTTCAACTTCCCCTTGAACTTCACTGCGCTTAGGGCCGATGGCATCAATTTCATCCAAAAAGATAATGGCCGGCGCGTGGCGGCTAGCATCAGCAAAAATTTCCCGGAGGCGTTTTTCGCTTTCACCGTAGTACTTACCGACAATTTCAGGACCAGCGACCGAAATAAAATGCGCGCCAGCTTCGCGGGCGACGGCTCGAGCGATCATGGTTTTACCGGTACCGGGCGGTCCATAAAGCAGTACGCCTTTGGGTGCGTCAATACCCAAACGGGCAAAAATTTCGGGGCGTTTGAGGGGCAGTTCCACCAACTCGCGCACGCGGCTAACTTCTTGTACCAGTCCGCCGATGTCATCGTAGGTGCTGGGTGAGTAGCCTTTGTTACCGGGTTTGGTCGAGGATGGTTCGGGAACGTTGAGGTGGATGTGGCTCGAGTCACGCACAATCACCACGTCATCTGGCTCGCAGCTGGTGACTTGTAAATCAATAGCATGATTGCCGTAGCGTTCTAGCCGTACTCGGTTGCCGGTGACGAGGGCGCGACCCTCGAGCAGCTCGAGCAAATCTGCCGAACTTAGCTTGGTGCTTTGTATGCCCCGACTAGGTAGTAACGTCACCTCAACCCGACGTGCAACTAACGGGCTAAGCTTCCAAAGTTGGGCACTTTCGCCCACACTCAACTGGCTGTTTTCGCGTTCAAAGCTGTCCAACCCAACTTGCAAACTGGTATCTCCAGGAGCACTGGGTAGGGCTCGCAGGGCAACTTTGCGCTGCGGATTTGTAGCATTTACCAGCGCGATAATATCGCCTGGACGCGCGCCAAGTTGCTGCAAATCCCTAGTTGCCATGCGCACAATGCCTCGGTAGGCATCCCGTGCAGGTAGCGCGTATACAACCCGCTGCAAGGTGCTGTCTGGCGCTCCTGATGGGGTATTTACGTTGCTTGGGGTGTTGGCATTATCCGATGACTCTGGTTGAGGTTTACCATTACTGTCTGAGTCAGGGTTATGAGTTGGGTCAGCCATGATGTGTTCCTAACGAAATAGTGTTCCGATAAGTGGATGCTGTGACATTAGCACGACGTCATCAATAACTAGCTTGGTATGTACAGCTTAAGCACAGTGATTGCATACGTGCGTACGACATCGCAATCGCAAGGTGTCGGGCGCACTGCCTAAACACAAGTCGCCTTCACACGAGGTGTCTAGCTATTAGCCTGGGCAAGCGGAATGGTAATTTCTAAGATGCCGTTTTGGTAGTTTTTGGTCATGGCGTCCGTTTGGGCGTTATCGGGTAAAACCAAGTCTTTTTGATACTGACGGCCGCTGCGCCCGGTTGCTTCAATAGTTAGCGCCATGCCGTTCAAGGTGAGCTTGACGGCATCTTCACTGACGCCGGGCATTTCAGCAATAATGCTGACGTGATCGCCTTGATCGTAAATATCGGTGAGGGGTTCGCGTACGTCGCTAACCGTTTCACCCTCTTGGTAGACGTTGCCAAAGGTATCGACATTGGTTTCGCCGCCAATACCCGTGCGAATCCGAAAGCCAATGACGCCACTGCGTCCCGAGCTATCCTGAAACTCTTGGGTGCTGCTGACATCGCTTAAGTTGCTATCTAAATTTTTGAGACGCTCAGCGATGGTTTCACTGTCTTTACTCAAATTGGTAGCTAAATCCACAAGTTTGCCCAAGCTACCGCCTAAAACTTTGCTTAAGTCGACGTCTATTTTTTTGTCATTATCATCCGTCATGAGACACCCCCTATTGATGGTCTCAGTGAGATTTTGCGAGTTGAACGTCTGAAAATTTTGTCTCTAACTTTTTTGGATGAGGCTATTTTGTGAGGGTTCTGAAATTGTGTTGAATGTTGATCTAAAAAGATTATTGTGATGATGTTAGTTATGGAGACCTGATTGAATTGAGGTTAGCGGTCTGGTCAATTACTTAGTTGCGAAAGGTTTAAAGGTCAAGCTAGTACTCGAGCACAAACCTGCCTGCATGATCGGTATCTGCTTTTGTACTTTGCTTACCCAAAACAACCTCGAGCTCACGTCTACGGCTGTCTAGGGCCGTGAGTTTTTGCTCGAGCCCAGTGAGGCGCGCACTCAGGTCACGCATTTCACTTTCTATGCGCCGTTTTTCGTTGCTGAGGCGGTAAAGTTCTAAATAAATGCGCGTTTCGGTCATGGGCGCACTGCTTGGGCGGGTGTTTGTGGCAAAGCGTGAGGTGAGTTTAGGAATAGGCATGGGCAACATCTCCTGTGTAGGTGCTGAGTAACTTCAGTAGGGTAGCACGCTCAGCTTTGGACGCGTCATCTTTCACCAGCGAATTACCTAGTACGTCAAAGACGGTCTGACAAAACTGGCTGTCATCTGGTGAAACGTCTAGTTTGCGCACAGCCGTGACCTTAGCAATCTGCAAAGACGCCCGAATGGACCCTAGCGTGCGCTTGCCAACGCCGAGCGCGTGGGCTTCACGAACTACCATCACAATACCTTGGGCGGCAGCTTCAGCTAGGCCTGACTTGCGGCTTACAATGGCTAGTTCAGTCTCAGCATCCACCGTGCCTAGTTCCATAGTAATGAGCCGGTCGTGCAGGGCTTCTTGCACGATATGAACGCCCGCGTAATCAGCTGGGTTAGAGGTAAAAATAGCCCGAAATTCGGGGTGAACTTTAATGTAACTACTCGCCCCCTGGCTCGAGGGCAAAATGAGCAGGCGCTCTTCAAGCACAGGTAAAAGAACGTTGTTAGCAGCTGCCCGCGAGCGCGTAAACTCGTCGTAAATAAGCGTGTAACCGTCGCGGCAAGCAACCGTGAGGCGCTCATCTACCCAGTTTTCGCGTTCTTCTTCTTCAACTTTAACCACAGAGTGAATAAAGTTATCGACCAACTTGCGCCGCTTAAAGCCGCCTACCCGCCCGACCATATCGGTAGACACCACGGCCTCATCGCCAGACATGAGCACAAGGGGTCGCCCCAGCAAGTAAGCAATGTGAAAGGCGAGCGTTGTTTTGCCGGAGCCAGCGTGACCTTCTAAATTAAGCCCAAAGCCTGCTGCTAAGTATCCCAGTCCGCGCTCAGTTAACTCACTGATGTAGGGTGTGCTGACAAAATCATCTTTAGGGCGACTAGCAACTACAACGCTCATAAAGGTTGCCTCCAGCTTGGCGGAAAGCTTGTTAAGGGAGTTATCTTGGCTAGCTTAAAGAGCTGAAAGTAACGGTACATGTCTCAGCTAAGATCATCCAGACTTGCGTCTAGGGCAGCTTCGACAAGCGTATCATCTGAAGGGATAACAACTAAATAGTAACCACGATTACGCGCTTTGACCCTGCCAGCCCCAACTAGAGTTTGCAAATGTTTTTCAACCGTGCCGCGCCCTACGCCCTCGAGCTTACTGGTTAATGCCGTAAGACTGCTACCAGGTGTTTGCTCTACGAGTTTTAAAAGGGCGTTGGCTGTTTCATCTAAGGTGATTTCTGCTGTCTGTGAAGGTGCACTTGCTACCGGTTTAGCACGCTTGGGCCGTTTGCGGCTCGAGCCTGTTGAACTAATTTTGGACGCTGTGGCAGATGTCGCGGCAGATGTTGTACTAGATGTGTCTGATGAGCTTCCTAGGGGTGTAGCGGTAACCGAACTAGCCTCAGCAGCACTAACTGTTGAGCTAGTTGCGGGCTGGCTGGCTGCAGCGGGTTGTACCGCCGTCATAATGGGTACGTCTAAGCTCATGACGGCTTGCTCAGGGTCGCGCCGATATTGCCGTCTGTAGCGGGCGCGTTCAGCTAGGCCAGATTGAATTTGCTCCGCTAAATAGTCTTGGCGCGCTTGACGTTCGCGGACAGCTGTCTCTGCAAATTCTTGGCGAAAGTCAGCGAGGTCGCGTTCAACGTCTTCGCGCAAGGTGCTTAAAAACTCACCTCGAGCCGCTTGTCCGCGTTGGTGCTGCTCGAGCATGTTTTCTCGAGCCTCGTCTAAGAATGCTTGAGTTTGGGTCGCTAACCCCTCAACGTAGCTTTGGCGGCTAGCTTTAGCAGCTTGGCTATCTGCCATAAACGCATCGTGAAAGCTATCTAGGTCTTCGGTGAGAGTGTCGCGTAAGCGCTCTAAAAAATCAACCCGTTGGGCATGTGCCAGTTTGCCCTGTTCATCTAAATCATGCCTAGCTTCTTCCAACAAGGTCTGTGTTTTAGCTTGCAGGGCTTGTAAGAAACTTTGCCGCTGGCGTGCGTCGGCTTCACGGGCGTTAGCAAACTGGCTTTGAAAGGCTTGAAGGTCGTTCTGGACATCTTCGCGCACGTTGGTGACAAAGGCTTGGCGCGCTTGCTGGGCACGTTCGTGGTCGCTTAAACGTTGCTCGCGAAAATTCGTTTGCAGGTTTGCAACGTCTTGCTTGAGGTTGGCAACAAATGCCTCGCGTTCGTCTTTGGTTTGACGGGTGACCTCGAGCCAAGTTTGAGCTGCACTCCGCATTTGACTGACGTCTTGCCGCAAGCTTGCAAGGTAAGCCTGACGCTCAGCTTGGCGGCTTGCGGGAGTGTCATCTAGAGCTGAACTAGCCTCGCTTGAGGAGATATTTTTAGAAGCTGTA
>JBCCBI010000156.1:0-11726 GCA_039034155.1 Deinococcota bacterium
ACGTTTGTGTAGTTTTTTCATACTATATTTCAACTTACGATGGAATTTTAAGCAACTTCTTGCCTTCTTATTTTGATTACGGAGTTACGCTTCTTAACTCCATGCTTATAACTTTCCCCTTGACTGCTTTAGCACTTAATTGTATATTCCTCAAATTCAAAAATAAATTACTTGCGATTTTTTTAGTTTCTTGTTTTGATATATTTATTTTTTATCATCTAATTTCATTTTATTTCACTTACTGGGGACGTTGGGATTGGGTTGACTCTCTAGGGGTTTTTAACGTTCCTGTTATGTGTATCCCTTTTTGTATATGCCGCGTTACCTTTATCAGAGTCCTGCCATTGAAGCGCTCAAAAGAATTCATCAAGCTTTATTTTATTTCTTTTGTTGTTCTACTTGTTTTTCTCATTTTTGTCTAACTCAGCTTTATGACCGCAGAATTTACTCGCGCGGTATACTAGGCTATGGCGTTAAAAGGTGAAGGCAAAGGGCCACTGCCACCACTCTTAGAACAATATGTTGAGCTTTGCGCGCAGTACCCGGACTACTTGCTGCTGTTTCAAGTTGGCGACTTTTACGAGACCTTTGGCGAAGACGCTGAACGGCTCGCCCGGCTTATTGACATTGTCCTGACCCGTAAAACTAGCAAAGATTTTGTGACACCTATGGCGGGTATTCCACTCAAAAGCGCCGACACTTACATCGAAAAACTGCTAGCTAAAGGTATTCGCGTCGCCGTTGCGGACCAAGTGGGCAACCCTAAAGTTGAAGGCCTGGTTAACCGCGACATCAGCCAATTAATTACGCCGGGAACCGTTACCGAAGCACGCTTACTCAAGCCAGATGCTAACTATTTAGCTGCCATTGCCACAGGTGATGGTTACGGTGTAGCGCTATTAGATGTCAGCACAGGTGAGTTTCGAGCGGCGCATGTTTATGCTGTCTCGAGCCTCTATGACGAACTGCGCCGTTATCATCCTGCTGAGGTACTTCTTTCACCTGAGCTTTACAACCAAGAGGCGTTTAGGGAGGCGTTTAGTAAGCGCTTTCCCGTGATGGTCTCGAGCGGGCGCTTTGAGCTAACTACGGCTAAGGAGGTTTTGCTCGAGCAGTTTGGTGCCAATCACTTAGCAACCCAGCAAACAGATGCTGTATCTAGGGCAGCTGGTGCTGTTCTTTCGTACGCGCTGGAAACGCAACGTGGACAGTTGCCGCAGGTGACGAAGCTCGAGCGCTACGACCCCAGCAGCTACATGCAACTTGGCGAGGTCGCACTTACGACGCTCGAGATTTTTGAGAGCCAACGCGGCACCCGTGAACAAAGCTTGTTTGCCGTGCTAGATGATACCCGAACTGCCCCAGGGCGGCGTTTACTCAACGCGTGGTTGCGGCATCCACTGTTAGATGCCAGCCAAATTAACAAACGTTTGGATGCTGTCAGCGTCTTTGTGCACGACGGCGTCTTGCGGGCGGACGTGCGCCGCGACCTCTACAAAATGCACGACCTCGCGCGCATTGCGAGCCGTTTGGCAGCAGGACGGGCGAGTGCTCGAGACCTTGTTGCTCTCGCCAGAAGTTTGCGGCTCATTCCACATTTGCAGACGCTCTTAGCAACACGACCCGAACCCGTCTTACAGGCGCTACTCACGCGTTTAGACGGTCTAGTTGATATTCACGATCAGGTGAGTGCGGCTCTTGTTGACGACCCACCCCTCAAAATTACCGAGGGCGGGCTTATAAAAGATGGTGTGGATGATGTCTTGGACGACCTACGCCACAGCGCGGAGAGTGGACGTACATTTATTGCCGCCCTGGAAGCCAGCGAACGCGCGCGAACCGGCATCCCCACGCTCAAGGTAGGGTTTAATGGTGTATTTGGGTATTACTTTGAGGTAACTCGTCCCTATTACGATGACGTACCAGACGACTATCACGCGCTGCAAACACTTAAAGACCGGCAGCGCTACGTGCGGGCAGATTTGCGTGATAAAGAGCGCGAAATTAGCCGCGCTGAAGTTGCTGCGCAATCACGTGAGTACGAAGTCTTCCAAGCTTTACGTGAGGTTTTGATTCACCGCGCGAGTGACGTGCGCGATGTCAGTGACGCCCTCGCTGAATTAGATGTTTACACAGCACTCGCTGAGGTGGCTGCTAACAATCACTATTGCCGACCCGAATTTGGGGAGGTGCTCGAGATTCACGCAGGGCGTCACCCCGTGGTTGAGCGCTATCACAGTTTTATTGCCAACGACTTACACTTGTCTACCGATGCCCGTTTAGTGATGCTCACAGGGCCCAACATGTCCGGTAAAAGCACCTTTTTGCGGCAAAACGCACTTATTGCCTTGCTTGCCCAAATTGGTTCGTTTGTGCCTGCTGAACACGCGAGCTTACCTATTTTTTCAACGATTCTCACCCGCATTGGCGCGTCGGACGATCTAGCGGGTGGGCGCAGTACGTTTATGGTAGAAATGGACGAACTGGCAGATATTTTGGCACAAGCAAGCACCCATAGCCTCGTTGTGCTGGACGAGCTAGGACGTGGAACCAGTACCTTTGATGGCTTATCACTTGCCTGGGCAGCTTCCGAGTATTTGCACGACCACGCCAAAGCCTATACGCTCATTGCCACGCATTATTTTGAACTCACCGGACTCGCCAACCGCTTGCCAGCCGCGCGCAATTATCATGTGGCGGCTAAAGAGGAAGCGGGTGGGCTTATGTTTTATCACCAAGTGTTGCCGGGGCCAGCCAGTAAATCTTACGGGCTGCAGGTGGCAAAACTGGCGGGGCTACCCAGCGAAGTGTTAGCTCGAGCTGAGGTCTTGTTAGCCAGCCTCGAGGCCGACCGAGACACCCGCAGCAGCCAGATTAGCGAATGCATTGCCGCCCAAGACTTAAGCCGCCTTACGCCGATGGACGCACTCAAACTCTTGCACAGTTTGCAAGATATGGTTCACGGTGTTGAAAACAATACCGATATTCCTGAAACTACATCACCTGAAGCACACCAGCAGACCGTTGTTACATCTACGTCGTATGTATCAGCAACATCTCTCAGCCGCGAGGAACCCTCATGACAACTCCCTTACCTGAACAAGCGCCACTACCTTTACCACCAAACTTGTACCAAGTTGACAGCTATGTGCGCACCTGCTGGGCAACCGTTACCAACCTCAGCGAGTACAAGAGTAAACCTGCGGTGATGTTGTCACAGACGGTATTTTATCCAACCTCTGGTGGGCAGTTGTATGACACGGGTAGCCTCACGTTAGAAAACACAGATACAAGCGTTGAGGTTGTGGATGTTGTGAAGCAGAACGGTGATGTGCTACACGTGCTAGCTGAGGCAGGCTTATCACAGGGTCAGCGCGTTCACGCAAGCATCAATTGGGCGCGGCGCTACCGCCACATGCAGCGTCACAGCGGACAGCATTTGTTATCACAAGCCTTTATACGTGTAAATCCTGCATTTGCCACTCAGTCCGTGAGCCTCACCAGTCCCATCTGCACGCTTGATTTAGCAGGCGAGCCTGATGAAGCTAGTGCGCAGCAAGCAGAGAAGTTGGTGAATCAGATTGCCCGCAGCGGGTTACCTGTCAATGCGTTTAATGTTCCCGAGGAACGCCTCGGTGAGTACCGACTGCGCCGCCCACCTAAGGTGACGGGCATCATCCGCCTAGTGAACATGGGCGGGTGGGAACTGTCTGCGTGTGGGGGAACACATGTTAAAAGCACAGCTGAGGTTTTGCCGGTTAAGATTTTGCGGCTCGAGCGCGTCAAAAGCGGTCTCATCCGTGTGCATTTTGTAGTGGGTGAAGAAGCTTTAGACGATTACAGCCTCAAACACATCGTGGCAAACGGGCTTGCCCTGGACTTTAGCAGTCAAGTTGAAGATGTGCCTGCTCGAGTCAGCAGTTTGCAAGTATCTCTCACCGACACCAAACGGCAAATGAACGCGCAAGGACAACGTTATGCAGACCTGCTCGCTGAACGCTTGTACCACACGGCTAAGACTTTAGCTGCTGCCAAACTCATTGTTCATCAGTTAGAGGCTGACGACAGTGGATTGATACGACCGCTGGCGAGTGCATTGGCAGCTAAAGATGATGTCATTGTTTTACTTGCGACTGTGAATAACGACAAAGCACAGCTTATCTTTGCGCGCAGTCAAAACCTCGAGCATGACATGAACACGCTGCTTAAAGAATCCCTAGATGTTGTTGATGGACGCGGCGGCGGTAAGCCAGATTTTGCGCAAGGGGCAGGATCGAAGGTAGCTGGGCTAAGCGAGGCTTTGGACGTGGCTCGAGCCTCCTTAATCTCTTAAGCCAGCATCAACACCACCATCACAAAATGGCTAATGCTGCCAGCCAGCACAAACAAGTGCCAAAGTTCGTGATAGCCAAAGTTCTTGAACCAGTTGGGGCGCTTGAGCGCGTAAATCACTGCTCCTACTGAGTAAAACGCACCACCAACCGCCATTGCTACAAGGCCTGCGGTACTTAGTTCACGGCTGATTGGCACAATGGCAATCACTGCTAACCAACCCATGAGCAGGTACAAGCCGGTAGATAAAAACCGGGGTGCGTCAATCCAGAACAGTTTAAACACCAGTCCCAATAAAGCAAAACCCCATGCCACGCCAAACAGCGACCAGCCCCACGCAGCTCGTTCGCCTTGCAAGGCAATAAGCGTAAGCGGCGTGTAGGTGCCCGCAATGAGAACATAGATAGCAGCGTGGTCAAAAATTTTGAGCCACTTGCGCCAGTACATGTTGGCGTGGACTCCGTGGTGAAGGGTGCTGGCGCTGTAAAGCAAAATGAGGCTGACGCCGTAGATGATGACACTGACCATTTGGATAGGTTGGCCGCGAGTCAGCCAAATAAGCACAAATAACCCCACTGCACTGAGCACTGCCCCAGCCATGTGGGTGAGGCTATTCACTGGCTCGCGCAAAATGCGGCTAAGTTTAGTAGAAGAAGATTCAGACATGGCCCTAGTCTAGCAAGCCTAGCCAGCTTTATGTATTACGCCATGTTGAGATGATGAAACACTCAAGACTGTAACTAGCTATAACTAAGCAGTGAGGCTCGAGCCATCAGCTTCTTGCTTAGACGGCGTGCTTTCTTTGTTTTCCAGCTCTTTAATTTCTTCAATAAACCGCTCTACCGAGTCAAAGTCGCGGTAGACACTCAAAAAACGAATATAAGCAACATCGTCTAGGTCTTTTAAGAATTTAAGGGCGCGAATGCCAATGTCTTCAGCTTGAATTTCTTGACCGGGAATTTGGTCTTCAAAACTGTAGACAAAGGTGCGTAACTTTTTTTCGGTGATGGGGCGCTTGTTACAGGCAATGAGAAGCTTGCTAAGTAACTTATCTGGGTTAAACGCCTCCTTCTTACCTGAGCGTTTGACGACCATCAGCGCCTCGAATTGGGCGCGTTCGTAAGTCGTAAAACGGCGTCCGCAATTGTCACACTCGCGGCGGCGGCGAATGGCGCTGTGTTCATCTGAAGGTCGGGAGTTGACCACCCTAGTGTCAATCGAGCCACAAAAAGGGCATCTCATGCGCGCGTGCACCCAACGAAGATAAAAATACTAGCAAACTTCATCGTTAGTTGCGCACTTGTCGTTTAAGATTGCGCGGGTAGGTAGTTGCTGGCTCATCTTCAGCATCATCGTAGGTATATGCATCGTCAGTCATGACATTAGATGACGAACCTGAATTTGAGCTGTCCGGCTCGAGCTCACTGTAATCGTTGTAATAATCGTAGTCGCCATAATAACTTATATCTGCATCATCATCTTCATCAGCAGATTCGTCATCATCTTCTGGTGACGTTAAGCTATTAGCAACATAGAGGGCGTCGTCTGCATCTGCCTCGAGCGGCGCATCAGCATAGTGTTCGGCGTAAGGGCTGGTAGGGTAATCGTCATCTGAGTCGTCATTATCTAACTCATCATCATCTAGATCATCGTCATCTAAGTCATCGTCTAAATCGCTATCTGAATCAATGTCTGAATCAACGTCAGCAGCCTCGAGGTCGTCTTGCTCATCACTTAACTCATCGTCATACAAGTCGTCACCCAAGTCAGCGTCATCATCTGAATTGCTGTCAAGCTCATCTAAATCGTCATCAGTATCTTCGTAGGTAATAGTGTCTTGATCTAGATCGTCACCATCTAAATTAGCTTCATCTTGTGAGTCAGTTTCATCTAATAGCGAGGCCGCTCCCACAAACAAACTGGCTTCAAGTTCCTCTTGCCCCATGGAGTCGTCAAGGGCAGCACGAACTTCAGGTAAGAGGGATTCAATCACCCTGGGCGGCGGCGGCAACTTGACAATCACCCGCTGACCGTTCACACCTTTGTTAGTTGCGCCTAGATAGATGACGTTATCTACTAAAGACGCGTCGTGAAAAGGATCTGACGATACCCTAGATGGAATCACAAGGTTGATAGTAAGGTTAACTGTGTCGCGGTAGCGCTGAGTGACATGCTCTAAGGCACCTTGCACCGCCGCCATTTGCGGTTCACGGGCGTTTAGCGGCGGCCCCACAAGCACAATCCAAGCGTCTTGCAGGTAGCGGCTAGCTGCTTTAAGCATCACCAAGGTAGAGTAAATGGTCTCTTCAAGCAGCTCACCCAGTTCACTTTCACTCAGGCGGCCAAAGGGTGTGCGGCTGTCAAAGTTGGTCACATGCACCACGCCGGACAAGTCCCCAAAAATTTCAAAGACTTTGTCGAAAGCTTTACGCACCTCAGAAGAGGTCGTCATGCTGGTTTGAATGGGAATAGCTTGCCCGCCGAGTTCTTCTATCTCGGCAGCCGTTTTAGACGCTAAGTCAACATCTCTGTCCGCGCAGACAACGTCGTAGTTTGCCTGTCCATAGGCAAGTGCGACAGCCCGACCATAACCCTGACCCACATTTGTAACCAACACCACACTGACCGTATTCATGCGTGCGGGTATCATAGCACCTTCACCCCACCTGCAGCGTGATGAACCTGCCTTAGTCGCCTTAACATCATATTCTCACGTGAGTCACTGTACACGTTGAGGCGATTAACATACACGTCTGATTTGTTTTAGTACCTCACATGTCATCTAACAACACTAAAAGTACTGGTCAATACAGTGAAGCAGGTAGGCAGTCACACTGATATCATCAGCATGACGTATGTCAGTGGGATCAGTTATCTTAGTGATGTCATCCAGGCAACTATTAGCATGACTGTTAGCAGTGCCTCGTGATGGCATTTGAGCTGTCATTTCAATGATATGTGCAACCAAAGTACGTCCACCGCTGTAGCGAATGAGCTCTGCACCATAACTCTCGTGATGGCATTTGCGTTGCCAAATGCCGCGCCAGCCGCGCTGTCTTGGTGTCATTGGCGGCTCATGGGGGTAAATACGCTCTAACACATGTACGAGGATACGCTCGAGCGGCACAAAGGGAACATCTGCTTTGCCAACATCATGCAGTAAAGCCGCAGCAACGAGCACATCACTTGCGTCGGGTACATACCTAAGTACAGCTTCAGCCACCCAGCACGCATGTTGCTGGTCGCGCACGTCCATACTTGTAAATAGTACGTATTCTTCTGGCGTGAGATAGCTGTGTGCAAGCTCATCGTCCACTGCGATAATCCAAGGAATAAACGCCAACAGACCACGGCACACGCGGTTATACCAACGTTGATACCAGCGTTGATATCTGGGCGCATCAATCACCTTTGGTTGCTGATGTTGACCCAAAGGTTGATAGGTGGTGTTTAACGAAGATGTAAGTGCGGTTGGGTGAGTGGGAGAATTTGGCATCGTGGCAAAAAGTAGGCGATGAGATGATGTACAAGCTCGAGCTAAAGTAGCACTCAATAGCTTAAATACTAGCATCTCGAGCGTCAGCTAATCTAAAACAGCTTCCGCAACCCAGTCTGTCATAGTTTGAGTTAGTTCCTGCAGACAAGCTTCCTGCGGCAAGTGACCACACGCTGCAAGGTTAACGAGCGGCGCAGCAAGGTCACGCGCTAACTCTTGACTTCTGGCGATGGGCACAAGTTGGTCGTCACGACTCGCAATAACGAGCACGGGCATCTCTTTAGGTGTACGCGTAGGTGATGTAGCAGATGTAGTTGCACGGCTAAGTTCCCACAAAGCCCTATCCCAATTGTCTACCTCGACGTTTTGGCGGTAGCCTGCAATGACATCGGGACTAATTGCGTCTGGCTCGGGTAAGCTTAAGCGCAGCATCTCTTGCCCTGGTCCACCAGCTAGTTGGCGCATAAATAGCGGTCCCAAGCGGTCCACTTGAGGTGTGCGGATGAGCAGTCGCCACAGCCCGCGCACGTTGCTGGTAACTTCTGGAATTGGCGCAATCAAAATGATGCCAGCAAACCTTTCTGGTGCGCGTTCAGCCAGCGCCAGCGCCAAAGCAGCACCCGTGTCGTGACCTACTAAAATGATATTGCCGCTGGGCTCGAGCACGTCAAGCAGCGTCAGCAAACGCAGCTGCTGCGCCTCAAATGTGTACGGATTATCACCCCGCGGCCAGTCGCCCCGCACAGGTCTCGCACTGAGCCCAAAACCAAGGCGGTCATAGGCAAGTGCACTCATCTTTATATCGGCAGCATCACGCGTGTCACCAACGTCATCACTAACTTGGGTGAGGTCATCAAGCACGTGTCGCCACGCAAAGGTATTGCCAATAAACCCGTGGAGAAAAACATAGGTCACTGTGACATCACGGCCAACACCAATGGGCTCACGTTGATCGTAGTGCAGCGTGTAACCATCTACATCTATAAACTGGCTTGTGGGTGTAGCAAGTTGAGCTGCGGGAACTGTCTCGAGTTCAGCAATGGGCACTAGGAGCGGTCCTAGTAAGAGTACAAGCACGACGGTAGCTAAGATAATCAGCGTCGTTAGCAGGCGAATAGGCATAACTTGAAGTTTACCGTGCGTTCCACAAAGCTAGCGTTGAGGAAGTGAGGTTTAATAAAGTTGAGGCTGACAATATTAAGGTTGACAATGTTGAGGTCAAGGAATTTGTAGACCTTTTGGTGTCAGCACAAACTCAACACGCGCCAGTACGTAGTCAATCAAAATAGCAAGTAACGCCGCAGGCAGCGCACCTAACAATACAAATGGGTAAATCTGCTGAGACAAGCCACCAGCTATAGGCACACCAAGTCCGCCCGAGCCGGCAAACGCGCCTAGCGCAGCTGTACCTACGTTAATGACCACACTTGTGCGAATACCTGCCAAAATGATAGTACTGGCAATAGGCAACTCAATTTGCCACAAAATCTGGCTGCGGGTTAGCCCCATGCCCTTAGCAGAGTCAATAATGAACGAGTCGACAGCTTCAATCCCGGCAATCGTATTGCGGACAACGGGCAACATACCGTACAAAATAAGCGCCACAATAGTTGGCCAAAAGCCAAAGCCCATAATAGGCACCATGATGGCCACGACAGCAATTGTGGGCACGGTCTGACCCGAATTAACAATGTCGGAAACTAACGGTAAAAATTCCCTAAATTGCTCGCGCGTTACCAAAATGCCCAAAGCAAGCCCAATACCTACCGTGATGATGGAGGAGACGATGATGAGCTCGAGATGTTGTGCGGTAAGCGTAATCACCGTGGTACGTGGATACAAAAGCTGCGGGCTGCGTGGAAATATGGTTCTAAGCAAGGTATCCCACAACGGCAAGTGACCAAAAAACGACCAAAACGCCAGAAAGGTTGTGGCAGCTCGGTAGAGCGGGCGCAGTAACTTGCTGTCACGGTTGTGCTGCTCAGCTTTACGCTGTTGATAGGCAAGGGCGATGTCGCCAGCAGCAAACACCAAGGCAACCAACCAAAAAGCAACTTGTGTGTCCAGCGCGCCAATACTAAGAATCGTCCCCGAGTCAAAGCTAAGTGTGGGAAGCCACAAGTTAGGACTAAGCGAGGCCGTGGTGCCCACTTCAAAGCGTTCATCTTGCAAGCTAACACTCACGAACTGAAGAATAAATAACCCTGCTGCTAATCCTAGCCAAATAAAGGCTACCGTGGTGACACCTGCCCACGGCTGACGTTTTTCCGTAGAAGGATTTATCTCAGCTGATGTACTCGCTGACGCATCCACATCAGCTGTAGATGTGTCAGATGCTGGTTGAGATACTTTTTGAGATACTTTGTTTGTTACTGCGTTTGTATTTGTGTTTGTATTTGTAGGTAAATCTGTCACGCAGCAACCTCTTGGGGGTCGCGGTCAATGTACTCTTGCAACGCCTTAAGGCGAATACTGCCGACTAAGTGCCCCTGTTCGTCCACAACGGGGGTCATCCGAAAGCCGCGGCTCACCATAGCAGACAGGGCGTCGCGCACGGTGGCACCTTGACGCACAGCAATGTCTGTATAGGGCGCTTCGTTCATGGCCTCGAGCAGCGAATCTTCGTGTTCAGCGGCGTCGCGGTCAACCCACCCTCGCAAGCGACCTTGTTTGTCAACTACAAACGCGTTGCGTACCTTGTGTTCGTGCAAAATAGCTCGAGCCTCATCAATTTTTGCTTCAAAGTGAACTGCGGGCGGGTCGGTTTCCATAATTTCATGCACGCGCACCAACCCAAGCCGTTTGAGCTGCCGATCTGCACCCACAAAATCGCGCACAAAGTTATTTTTAGGGTGGGCTAGCAGGGTGTCTGGCGTGTCGTACTGAACCAGTTTTCCCTCGCGCAAAATAGCAATGCGGTCACCCATCTTAATGGCCTCGTCAATGTCGTGGGTAACAAAAATAATTGTTTTACTAATCTCTTTTTGAATCTGTAAAAACTCGTCTTGTAAGACGTCGCGGGTAATTGGGTCGATGGCCCCGAAGGGTTCATCCATAAGCATAATAGGAGGGTCAGCACCTAGCGCCCTAGCCACACCTACGCGCTGCTGCTGCCCACCCGAAAGTTGCCGTGGGTACTTGTCGCGGTTGGTATCTGGGTCAAGCCCAACCAAATCCAGCAAGCGGTCAACCCGTTTGCGAATGCGGCTTTCATCCCAATTTAAAAGCTTAGGCACAATTGCTACGTTATCGTAAATAGTCATGTGTGGAAACAAGCCAATTTGCTGAATGGCATAGCCAATTTTACGGCGCAGTTCCTCGGCTGGAATATCGCGGTTATCGCGGCCGTCCACCAAAATACGGCCACTCGAAATATTAATGAGCCTATTAACCATGCGCATGGAGGTCGTCTTACCGCAGCCAGACGGCCCAATAAACACACAAATTTCGCCCGGTGCAACTTCTATATCTAATCCATCTACAGCTCGAAAGCCATTAGGGTACTGCTTTACAACTTTTTCAAACTTAATCATGCAAACTCCTTGTTACCATTTGCTCGTCATCGTGTTGACTGAGTCTATTTGCTAGGGGATGCTCAGCACACTTGTGATGGTTGTTGTAGACATCAAAGGTAAACATCTCCAGATTGAGTAGCCTACACGTCAAAAACTGTCTCTTGGATAAGCTCTGATAGCAGTGAATAAAATATGTAGCACTGAGCCTTTCGATTTCGCAGAGTCCTGTGTTTTTGCTAAACAGTCGCCTGGGCCTCTTCACTGCGCCTTACCTAAGTAAGGGACTCTTCTCCCGAAGTTACGAGACCATTTTGCCTAGTTCCTTAACCACGAATCACTCGAGCGCCTTAGGATACTCTCCTCGACTACCTGTGTCGGTTTAC
>JBCCBI010000157.1:0-11709 GCA_039034155.1 Deinococcota bacterium
AGCTGGAAATTTTAGGGAGATGTCATCTAAAACGCGGGTATCTTTGGGGTTGTAACTGTAACTAAGGTGGTCGAGGGTAAGTTCAGGGGCAGTTATCGTTGCACTGGCACCTTCTGAAATCTTAGAAATCATCATTTTTGATGATGAAGTGAACATCACACATCACTCGAGAATTCATGAGGATGCACCAGCACCGTGTCATAAAACAGCAGTTCACAGTCGTAACATAGGTTCATAGCAGCAAACGCAGCATCTCGCTCAGCATCGGTTGTTACAAGGTGAGCTAACAGGTCATTGATGGCGTATTCAGCAGTCTCGAGCACCTCGTGAAAACTAAAAAACGCCAGCTCGTCATCACTGAACTCGTAAACCTCTTTAAGTGGTTGCTCAATACGCCCACAGATTTCTAAAAAAATGGTTTCACTGGCGCTGAGTGCGGCCACAACCTCCACAAACGAACCACGTGCAAGTTGATAGTAAAACTGAGTCGTGAGGGCCGTGCAACCTGCGAGAGGCTCGAGGCTATCAAAGTCAGCTTCTGTGAGCGAAAGCGCTTTGCCAAATGCTTTGAGACTATCCAGCGCGCCTGCTTTTGGCGTGAGTTTACGAATCAAATAGTCGGCGCTGGTTGCGTCTGGTGCTTTGGCAATAGCAAGTCCGTCCAAGCGGTGAATCTCACGAATAAGCCAAGCGTCCTGCAGGGCAAAGGTGGCAAGTTGAGCGCGGCTAGTTGTACCTGTAGTCAGTCCCTGCCAAAGTGGATGCGTGAGTAATATCTGGCGCTTTTCATCCAGAGCATCGCGTTGAGACGCTGTTAAAATGCCATCTGCAAAACGCCTGCCTAGCCCGTCACCGTAGCGTGCAGGTGGTATGAGCGTGGCCATAAAAAAACTCCTTTCAACAAAACTTAGTCACGTCAAAAGGAGAATCAGAGCTATTAAGTGAATGCGGTTTTGGGAAATTACTCGCCCGTTTAGTGTTAACCGACTGTCACGCTCCCTACGCTGGTGCTAACCAGGTCAGGTTCCTAGGGTTGGGCAACATGCCCTCTCAGCTTATCTGCACCCCTGATGACGTTGTAAGTTAAGTTTATGCTTTCGTCAGCGCAATGTCAGCACACGCGCCTACAAATGGTGGTTGGGTGAGATGCTGGTGTAGATGCTTAGGGCTTAGCATTGTATTTAGGAAAGGGAGAAGGGGGGAACGGGAGATGGCGGCAGATGTTGTAGGTGTAGTGTCATACCGTTTCCGGTTGATTCCGAAAGGAATTAACCCGCGTGGAACGCGTAGAAAAAGTACGGATTCCGTTAGGAACGGAATAAACGCGCCAGAGTTTATGCAGTGTTCAATCGGAATCCGTATCACATCACAAATCATCAAAATGTGCGTAGTTACTGATGTGTGACGGCGCATTGCTAGCTGATGGAACTAATGTCAACTCGAGTAAGCCAATGTTTGAACGTTGTGCTCGAGGTTAACGACTATTACACAAGCTCGTCTTGACTCACAATGACGCCGTCTTCATCAGCATAAACATACTCGCCGGGTCGCCAAATCACCCCACCAAAGCCAAGGATGCTGTCGCGTATACCTTCGCCGCGTTTGAAGCTCTTTTTTGGACATGGTGCTAAGGCAAGCACGCCCACGTCTAACTTACCGAGTTCAACGGTATCGCGCACCGCAGCGTTGAGAATGACACCCGGAATACCGCGTGTAGTGGCAATTTTCCCTAAGCGGTCGCCCATGAGCGCTACTCGAGTCGAGCCGCCACCATCAACGACAATCACTGTGCCAGCGGGGACGGACTCGAGCGCCTCCAAATACAGAACATTATCTTCATACACCTGCACGGTAGCAATAGGGCCGCTAAAACTCGCCCGTCCACCAAAGTTACGAAATAAGGGCGCACAAACTTGGACATCGTGAGCATCACATAGATCGGCTGTTTGAAACATGTTGCAAGTTTACCTGTGCTCACTCACTGTCTACAAGTTTGGCTCGCTTAGGAATCTTTCGAGACGCACACTTCGGGTGGCTTGCCCAGCGTTATTGCTTTGCGTACCCACAGGCTCGAGCAAAACCTCAACTTGCTCTAATGAGCGCGGCGTTGGTGTGCGGATTTGGTAGCTACCTAAACGTGCATCATCTTGCAAGGCCAAAAAGATATGTGAACTGCGGGTGGACACGCCGATGTTGGGAAAGCGCCCGTCCGCAAAGCTGTAGACGCCTGTGACCTGACCAGTTGCCAAATCACCCTCGCTAAACAGCGCTACGTTAACCTGTCCGTTGAGATAGTCGTCGTAAAGCTCGAGCACCGCACCTAAACTGGTGGCACCATTGCAGCCGGGGTCGTTGACATCTAACTTGAGTGCGTACCCAAACGACAATTTCACGGTGGCATCTGCACTGACACGCTGGCTGCAGGCACTATTGTCGTCATTATCGAGAATGTCAAAGGTAGCGCTAGCACGCCACGCGGGAAAGTCCATCTGCACATAACGCGCGCTCGCAAGCTCATCGGCTTCAATGCTAAAGCTGATTTGACCGGCTTGCACGTTGGTACGCGCAACAACATCAGGTGTGCGAACCAGCCCGCTCACCTGAGGGTTGCCATCAAAAAAGGTGAGCTGAACCTCGCCGGAGAGCCCTTCAGTTGAGAGTCTTGGTGAAGTTACCTCAGACATCGTGTTAGACGTTGGACTAGAGGTTGTGTTAGATGCCGTATCGGTGGATGTGGATGGCGCACACGCAGCAAGGATAAATATCAGCACAATGCCGATGACTGGCACCTTGCTCAATAATTTTGAATGATGTTGTGTCCGCTGCAAATAGTTACGGATGAGTGTCATGGCGCAAGTTTAGCCGATGTTACGACGTTGGAGGGCATTTAGGGCTTCAGCGGCTTCATCCCACGTTAAGGTTTCCTGTGCGCGCTCGAGGCTTGTCTCATGACCTTTGCCCGCCAGCAGTACCAAATCGCCAGCCTGAGCATAGTGAATTGCATGATGGATGGCTTCGCGGCGGTCTTCAATGCGCACAAAGTCTTTGTCTTCGTCAGCATGTTGATTAGCACTCCGAGCAATCTCGCTGAGGATATCTTTAGTGTGTTCTGAACGTGAGTCTTCTTCGGTGAACACGGCGTAATCAGCGTGTTGAACAGCTACTCGACCAATGCCCGCACGTTTGCCGGGGTCGCGTTCGCCAGCCGCACCAACCACTACGATGAGCTTGCCCGTAACTTGTGGGCGCAGGGCGGTAAGGGCTTTCTCGAGGCTATCTGGTGTGTGCGCAAAATCCACGATGACGCTAAAGGGAACATTAAACAGGTCACTGCTAATCCGCTGCATCCGCCCAGCCACACCGCTGAAGGTCGTAATGCGCTCTAAAAGAGCATCTAAGGGAATACCTATGTGATGGGCTGCCGTCAGTGCTGCTAAGGCATTTTCGACGTTGTAACGCCCCACCATCGGCAAAAGAACGTCAGTTTCAACATCAAGCTTTGGAACCCGCAACATCCACGTGATGCCGTTAGCATCTTCGCGAACAACCTCTGCTTGCCAGTCAGCGTTGATGTCTGCATCAGCTTTTTGCCCAGACGTTTTTTGTAGGGCGTAGCTGATAACCTCACCGGAAGCTTGTTGGGTGGCATCGACAAACCAACCTGCATTTGCATCTGCTAGGTTGATGACGCTCACTTTGGCACGTTGCACTAGCTCGAGCTTCGCCTCTCTATACGCTTCAAACGTTTTATGAAAGTCAAGGTGTTCGGGCGTTAAATTTGTCCAAATCGCGAGGTCGTAGTCAACTTCTGCGAGACGCTTCATAGCGAGGCCGTGGGAGCTAGACTCGAGCACCACGTGGCTCGAGCCAGCCTCTTGAAATTTGGCGAGTAACATTTGCACTTCGCTGGCTTCGGGCGTGGTGAAGTGTCCCTCGAGCTGAGCTGGTTCAGCCAGCACGCGAATGCCTGCCGTGGATAGTAAGCTCGTCGGATAAACGCCACTCAACAAGTGGTAAAGCATAAATGACGTCGTTGTCTTGCCGTCTGTCCCGGTGATGCCGGTTACGTGCATAGCTTTGGACGGATGCTCGTAAATTTGCGCGGCCAGTTGGGCAAGGGCAAGTTTGTCGTCTAGAACGTAGATATAGGGTACTTGCCGGGTCCAGCTAAAGTTAGCTTGCTCAGCTTCCGGGGCGCTCCCCACAATAGCTACAGCACCTTGCGCAACGGCTTTATCCGCAAACCGGTGGCCGTCGTGTTTATCACCGCGCCGGGCTATAAACACGCTGCCGGGGCGAACCCGCCTCGAGTCTTGGACAACATCTTGCACAACGCGTGACAAAGCATCTTCTGAAACTTGGGGAGGGCGCGCGATGCCTGCGCCAATTAGCAGTTCAGCTAGCGTCATCGTCACTCAGCATCATTACGTATTTGAGAGCAGGGTTGTCAAGAGTCTTGTCTGTCTGACCGCCCAGAGTCAGACCGGCCAGAGTCAGACCGGCCAAGGTCAGACCAACCTTTAAGTTTGTGTTTCGACGTGTACCGAGCATCACGTTGCTGCTGCCGACCTGAGCGCGTTTGCCAATCACTGTCGCGATAAGACTGCCAGATTGTTCCTTCAGAAGGCATTGGCTTTGTTGATTTTGTTGAAGGTGTTATGGCGCTATCAGCTAGGTCTGAGGCTGTTGAGGATGTATTTGAGACGTCATCTAAAGATTCAGCAAGTACCGTGGAGGCATCTTCTAAAACATCTTGCAAGGAAAAGTCATTAGGCAAGGTGGCGGGTTGAGGTGCTCGAGTATCCAGAGAGATGTGAGTTGCTCGAGGCGTGTCACGAGGTGGTTGGTCTGCGTCTAACAAGCTTGCCAGCGGATGTTTTTGCAAAGGAGGTGCATCGTCTTTGGCGTCATCTTGTTTCTGGATGGACGCTGCAGCAGGTGGCGAACGCAGTACAGGCGTGGTCAAACCGTGTTGCTCGAGCAATCCCAAGACCGTATTCAAGTCCACACAGTCATTCATAAAGTCAAGCTTATCTGCGTTGATGGTGAGCACTTTGGAGTGGCTGTAGCGGGCAATCCAGTCTTCGTACAACGCGTTGAGTTTCAGCAAATAATCATTGTGAATACTCGCTTCGTAGTCGCGTCCACGCTGGTGAATGCGCGCCCGCAAGGTAGGCAAGCTGGCCCGCAAATAAATTAACAAATCTGGCGTTCGTAGCTCATTGCGAATGGCACGGTACATGCGCCAGTAGGTGCTAAAATCGCGCCGCGACATGATGCCCTCGTTGTAGAGGTGGCGCGCAAAAATCTCGGCGTCTTCGTAGATGCTACGGTCTTGCACAATATTCGTGTTACCCGCAATATGCGCTTGGTATTGCTCTAAGCGCTGGGTCAAAAACACAATTTGTGAGTGGAACGCGTAGCGCGGCATATCGTTGTAAAAATCCTCGAGATAAGGGTGGTCGTCGACCGTCTCGAGCATCGGTTGCAAGGCGCACCGTGCCGCCAACACCTTGGTCAGGCTTGACTTACCCACGCCAATGTTCCCCGCAATTACAACGTACACGCAACCTCCCGCCAGAGCGTCCACCAAGCCACGCTGTGGTGAGGTTTAAGACAAAGTTCATTAAGCTGTCGCACGTCTCTCACCATGAACACATGATGATTATAGGCTGCTAGGGCAGTTTTAAGGTGTGTGATTTTCTGCCGCTGGTGACGTGTTTTTTCTAACAGTTGACCTAAATCTCAAAAGGTAAGGCAAGCTGTCATAACCAGCATTTGTACAAGATGAATATCTTCATAACTAATGATCAAAGCATTAGCATATATACATTAAGCACTACACATCAATAGCATAGTCATCTCGAACGTGAGAGGGTAGCTGAGCTAAGGTCAATCACCAAGCACAGCAATAGCCTCAATTTCAATGAGCACATCTTTCGGTAGACGCGCCACCTCAACAGCACTGCGGGCAGGCGGGGTGTCACCAGCAAACTCACCATAAACACTGTTCATAGCCGCAAAGTTGTTCATGTCTGACAAAAAACAAGTACACTTCACAACATTGTCAAAACTTGTGCCAACAGCTTCTAATACAGCTTGTAAATTGGTGAGAACCTGACGGGTTTGCGCCTGAATGTCACCCTCGAGCAAGCTACCATCTGGCAGCAGCGGAATCTGTCCCGAGGTAAACAGCATATTGCCAACTTGAATAGCTTGTGAGTAAGGTCCAATAGCAGCTGGGGCTTGGTCGGTGTGAATAGGTGTTTTTGCCATAAGTTTGTTGGCTCCTTCGATTGAAGATTTGATTGAAAACATAGTATCAACGTGCTTTAGTAGGTGAATTTTACATCAGTTGTGCTGCCTGCCTCGAGGTTCATTACGCTCAATCAGCGTCAGACGAATGTCGAAATAGCCTCAACTACGTTTGTTGATGTAGCTATTAGTTACCTGAGACATCCTCAAGTTTATGAGACACTAAGAGCATCTAATGGCTTGAAGTTTCTGCTCTAAATGTTGATTACAACAAATGCTAATTACGAAAAATCAACCATAAGAGCAATACCACAACAAGTGCACCACCACCAATGAGCCAATTGCGATAGCCGTGCCAAAGCTGTAACGCCAATTGCTTGCTGCGTTGCTGCTGTGGGTAAGCTGCTTCAATTTGGCGAATGCCGCTTAACGTATCTTTAATTTTTACAGTTGTAAATTCGTAATGATTTTGGGTGATATAAGGTTTTATCTGAGCTTCAATCACCTCAACTGACACAATAACCGCCGTAACGTTATCGGGGCTACCCTGTTCATTAGCGCGGTCAATAAGTTCCTCAACAGCTTGGTCTGGTGAGTACTGACTCACAATTTTAGCTAATGTTTCATCTTCAATGAGACTAGTAATGCCGTCACTACAGAGCAAAATACGATCTTGCGGCAAGACCTCAAAGCTCATCATGTCTAGCTTGATTTCTGGGTTAGCCCCTAGCGCGTTGGTAATCACGTTACGCCAGCGGTGATTGCGGGCCTCATCTGCAGTGAGAATGCCCAAACGCACCCGTTCGGCAACCCAACTGTGGTCTTGGGTAAGTTGGCGAATGGTGCCTTCACGAATTAAATAGGCCCTCGAGTCACCAATGTGCGCAACCAAGCCCACTTGGTCATCAATAAACACCGAGCTTAGGGTTGTACCCATACCTTTGTGCTCAGGGTTATCTGACGCATAGTTGTAAATTTCTAGGTTGGCTGCTTGGACTGCTTTGGCGATAGCTGTTGGCGGCACTTCGGTACTGTGCTCGAGCGTCTTGCTCATTACCGTGACCGCTTTTTGGCTGGCAATCTCACCTGCTTTGTGGCCGCCCATGCCGTCGGCAACGACAGCTAAAAACCCTTTATCAGCGATGTCATCTGCCCAAAAACTATCTTGGTTGACAGCGCGCACCTGACCCACTTCGCTCAGGCCAGCGTGTTTAACGCGTGTTTTAGAGTCGTCTGGTCGTGGTTTCACAGCAATAGGTGAGGTCATAGACATAGTGTCTGAAGTACGGTGAGGCTAAAGGTGTATGTTAGCAAGAAAAATTAGCTTCGCTTTCTACATTTGTTAGTGTAACCCAAATGGGCGTTCAAAAGGTTAAATATCATGTCTCGTGCTAGGTTGATCGTATCTGATTGTAATGCCTTCATAGTGCTACTAGCACTGACACCAACTTACCACGTTGTTAAACCCACCTGTCCCCCAAGCTACTAGATTAGCCTTATTCATAGGATAACCCATCCGCTGTATATAATAATACTCCTGTTGTCTCACAATTTATATAAAGCCACTCATCAACAAATTTTGCTTTGGTAGTAACGTTATGGTGTGTTTTAGGTACAGCTATTATGACCTGTCGTGTCCAGCACGCATACGACACTTTATTTTACACTACAAAATCCGCGCCGGACATATTGGAATGCCTTTAAGCATTATTCGGGATGTAAGCGGGTTTCGTATAAGATAGTAATCTACCTAAATGCCATCTGCTTGACTGGGCACTGACATAAAATGCTTAAACTTAAGGAATGTTAGGATCTCAAGCAGAAACTGTTTTGGAAAGCAATCTTCAAGAAATTGCCGCATCTATTGTACGCATGTTGAGCTTAACGCGGGAGTCTACTGAGTTTGCCAAGCGCGCTCTTATTTACAGTGAGGCAGATGCTGCTGAACGTTGCATCGCCAACGACAAACAAATTGATGCCGCTCAGCTCGAGATTGAGCAAACCATCCTCACCGTTATTGCCCGTTATCAACCCAACACCACAAACTTGCGGTTTTTAGGTGCTATGCACCGCGCGCTTAGCGATATTGAACGCGCTGGCGATTACGCAGAGCACGTCGCCCGAGCGGGAGTGGATCTAGCAACCCAACCTCAACTGAAAAAATACACGGACCTGTCACGTATTTTAGATGTGCTTGTACACATGCTAGACAAAACCAGTAAAGCCGTTGCTGAGGCCGACCTACAAGTTGCCAAAGAAGCCAGCGCCATGGACGATGAAATTGATGAGCTCTATCAGCAGATTCAACGTGAGCTGCTCACTTACATGATGGAAGACCCTAAGACCATTAGCACTGCTATTCAGTTACTTAATGTGACTCGTTACCTCGAGCGCTTAGGTGACCACCTCGAGAATGTCAACGAGCACGTTGTATTTTGGCTTACCAGCGAACGCGTACAGTCTTAAATTTGTAGTTAAGTCCAAGTATCACCTAGTTGGTGATACTTGATATTTTTCAGGATGCCATCTAAGTTGGCTAACCTTCACAGGTTATATCCAATGTCAACGTTGTAACGTTGTAAGTAACCGTTTCACAAGTAGCACAGTTCCCCCTGATATCTCTATTTGATGGAAATGGAGATATTTATTTTTGCCATTTTGCCAACACCAAAAGTGTGTTTTAGCTTTTAAGTACCTCCAAGTTGAAACACACTAAGTATCAAACTCAGCAGCGCCCATCCTTAACCGCTAAACGCATATCACGAAAACTGCGGTTTCCAGATAGGAGGTACTTATAACATCTCGTGGAGACGCCTAGAGGCACTTCTTAGTCAGCCTGCTTGCCAAATGTGACACGTCGCAGCTAGCATCCGGGGTGTAACCTAAGCAGGTGCCTAAGCACGTCTCACAGCAACAATTATCACAAGTCTCACCCCAACTCTTATTGCTCGAGCAGCCAAATACAGATGCGGATCGTACAACAAGTCGCCGGGCAAGACGGCGCAGTTTGGCAACAGGGCTCTTGATCGCATTAACTTGTTGGTGGGTAGTAGCAGCACGTTTCCCTGCTGATAGTGGTGCTCGAGCTGCAACCTTATCTGAGAGTTCAGTAGGCTCGAGCAGACGCTGGGGCTGGGCTTCATCACCACGTTTGTGGCCAGCCAGACGTATACCCAAAGTCGCCTTACAAATTGGTCACGAAGCCGTGCAGAACCACCCCGAAGAACTGCGCAATTTGCGTTGGAACACGGGCGGCTATGCCAACGGCATTCAGGAGTTAGACATTAACCGAGCTGTGGTGGCGCGCTTACAAACGCGTTTACAAGAAGCTGGGGTGGAGGTCGACGTGCTGCCCGCTACACCACCGCAGGGTTACCGGGCTGACTTGTTTATATCTGTTCATGCAGATAGTGTCACCGACCCACGGCGCAGCGGCTACAAGTCAGCTTACTTTGAGCCGCTACGCAACTCCTACGATGCCAACTTAAAAATGCATATTGATAACGCATATCTAGCGGCCTCGAGACTCCCCGACGACAGCCTCAACATCTCGCCTACCATGCGTGAGTTTTACGCGTTCAATCACGAGGCCTATAACCACAGCCTAGACCCGAGTACACCCGGTTTAATTGTCGAAATGGGCTACATTAGTAACTCGCAAGATCTAGCTTATCTAAGCAAAGCAAGTGAACCAGCAGATGCACTTTATCAAGGCATTTTGAGCTACCTCAAGGCGCACAATAAACTGCCAAGTAGATCGCAGCCTAGAGCAAGCCTCATCCGGATTCCTGAACTTCACGCTGAGGTGATGCGAGTACGCGCACCCGCAACCCGTTAACAAGTTGTTTGGGCAGCTTAGCTAAAGGGGTAACACCCATTCGCGGGTAAGCTTCAAACGCGTTTGCGCCGTCACTATGATTTTGAGGTTGCCACACATGTGCAGTAGTGCCGTAATGAACTTAGCGTGTACCGTGACGTCATTGTCGCTACTAGCAGTGGTGGCGGCCTCAACAACTGTCTCTTGAAGTAGATCGTTTAAGACAATCAGTGTTGGTCTGTCAGCGATGGTTTTGGCAAGTGCGCTCAAGTAGTCCTGGGTAGGAAAAGCTTCAGGCCGCTTGCCGATAGGGGCCTCTACAGCTCGTGCCAGTCCTCTGGCAATCAAATTGATGTCGCCAAAGGCTTGGAGCCAGTAAACACCACCTACAAAATAGCCGTGTTGACGAGCTTCAAGCGCGTACTCGAGTGCCAGACGGCTCTTACCAACCCCTTTGGGACCCAGTAGCGTTATGAGTCTGTGATGGGGGGCTTCAAAGTGCTGTCGCATAGCACTAAGTTCACTTTGCCGGCCCACAAAGCGGTCGTGGGGTTCAGGTAAGTTATTGGGTAAATAGCCGCGCGGATTAGCTTTGGCTGAAGTTGTGGGTGCTGCTGGTCGCTCGAGCGCTTCAGGATACGGTACCTCACTATCACTATCTTGCAAAAAGCCCTGAGCTTTAGCTTGTGGCGTGTATAAAAAGCGCCGATTAGGATCGTCTTGTAAGTGCTCGAGGTCAAGAAGCAACATATCCGCTGTTCTGTAGCGATCAGCTAAATTTTTCGCCAACAAGTTGTTGACAATATCTTGTAAGCCAGCCGGTGCATCTGGGCGCACATTGTGAATGGGCGGCGGTTGATAGTTTTGTATTTTAGAAAGCGTCACGCCAAGGTCCCGTGACGCAAATGGGGCGCGCCCCGTTAGCATCTCATAAAACATGGCCCCAACCGACCACAGATCCCCTTGAACACTCACGCGGTCACCCCGAATTTGCTCGGGCGACATGTAAGCCAGTGTGCCGGTAAAGCCACCACTGAGAGTAAGTCCCTTTAGACCCTCTTTACGGGAAACACCAAAATCTAAAATTTTGACCGTACCGTCTTCAGCAATAAAGATATTTGTTGGCTTAATATCGCGGTGAATCACACGGTTGCCGTGAACATAGGTAAGGCCGCAGGCAATTTGTTGGGCGTAATTTAGCGCCGTGTCCAGCTCGAGCCAGCCGTCTCGGCTTAACTGCACCGCCAAGCTTTCACCATGGTAGTAATCCATAACTAAAAACACCATGTCAGCTGCCTCTTCAAGCCCGTGGGTTTGCACAACGTTAGGGTGTTTGAGGGTTTGGGCAATATGGGTTTCCAAACGCAACCTATTTTTAGCAGCTACATCACTATCATCTACATCGAGCAGCATCTTCAGGGCAACTGCTTTGCGCCGCCGTGTGTCAGTCGCTAGATAGACCGCACTCATAGCGCTTTGGTGCAGCTTTTCGTCAATACGATAGTGGAGAATGCGTTTAGGTATCACAAGGGTTGCTCTCATAAAATGATCAAGACACCTTCATTTTAACGTGCTGCTATGCTATCTGCCTAGTCGTACGTCTGCTAGCAAGTTCTAACTAGACAGCTTTTAGCAAC
>JBCCBI010000158.1:0-11696 GCA_039034155.1 Deinococcota bacterium
CGCCGGTAAGCCCAGACCCCACCTGAGTGGCTAGGCGAATGCGCTGTGCTTCCCCACCCGATAGCGTGTTCGCTGTCCGATTAAGGGTGAGGTAGTCGAGGCCAACGTTTTCCAAAAATTTAAGCCGCGTACCAATTTCACGCAAAATAGGTGTGGCAATGCTAGCGTCTGCTCCCGTTAGATTGAGGCTCTCAAAAAAGGCTCGAGCGTTCATGATTGTCATATCAGACACATCAGCAATATTTTTGTCAGCAATGGTGACGGCTAGCACCTCTGGACGGTAGCGCTGCCCGTTGCACTTGGGACACGTAACCATAGACATGTAAGCTTCAATACGCTCGCGGGCGTATTCTGAGCCGGCTTCTTCTAAACGCCGCTCGAGGTTAGGAATAACCCCCTCGAAGTCAGTTTCAAAGCGCAGCGTTTCTTTGCCACCCCGGCTGTAAACAACCTCAATCGGTTCATCACTGCCACGGAGTAAGGTGTGTTGAATGTCTTCAGGTAAATCTTGCCAAGGAGTTTTAAGGTCAAACTCGAGAACGTCGGATAGCGCCCGCAATCTGTCCCAGTAATAAACCTTACCGTCCTGTTTGCCCTGCCACGGGGCAATAGCACCTTCTGACACAGACAAACTAGGGTCAGGCACAATCATTTTGGGGTCAAATTCTTGGGTATAGCCTAAGCCGCCACAGTGCTGGCAGGCTCCGTAAGGGCTGTTAAACGAAAATACCCTTGGCTCTAGCTCTTCTAAAAACGTCCCGTGGTCAGGACAGGCAAAACGCTCACTCAAAAGCTCGTCCAGACCGCTATCGGGTAACGTTAGGCGCATCAGGCCGTCACCTTTTTGCAGGGCTAATTCAACCGACTCAGCAATGCGGCTGCGCTCGTCTTCGGTAATGCGAATGCGGTCAACTACTACATCAATATCGTGTTTTTCGTAGCGACCTAGCCCGTTGGTTTGAGCTTGCTCGAGCGTCATCACCTCACCGTCAACCCGCACGCGAGCAAAACCTTCTTTGATTAAATCGGCAAAAACTTTGCGGTGTTCACCTTTGCGCCCACGAATAATGGGCGCGAGCAACATAGCCCGGGCGTCTTTGTGTTCCTCGAGCATTTTATCCACAATTTCAGACGCCGACTGCTTGGTGATAGGCTTACCACAAATAGGACAGTGAGGTTTGCCCACGCGGGCATAGAGCAGCCGCAGATAATCATGAATTTCGGTCACTGTACCAACCGTTGAGCGGGGGTTGTGACTGGTTGTTTTTTGATCGATACTAATTGCTGGACTGAGGCCTTCAATAGCATCTACATCAGGCTTTTCCATGAGCCCCAAAAACTGCCGAGCGTAAGCCGATAAGCTTTCTACATAGCGCCGCTGACCTTCAGCGTAAATCGTGTCAAAGGCAAGCGTCGACTTGCCTGAGCCAGACACACCAGTAAGCACAATAAGTTGATTGCGCGGTAATTCAATGGTGACATCTTTGAGGTTGTGCGCCCTAGCGCCACGTACAATAAGGTTTTGCAAGAGAGCAAGCCTCCTAAACCCGCTTTCGGGTACTTTTGGGGAGCGTCAACTAAAAGCTGGATAAGTCCCAGATAGATCTCAGTTAAAAGCGTCTTTGTTAAAAATCAGTTAGAAGCATCTTAGTTAGCAACACAAGTAACAGCACGCTTCATGATTCAGGCTCAACAGAACATCAATGATGGTAATTGTAGTCGCGTGCAGCAGTGAATATTTTGACCACCAACTCAAAGACTTAATATTTTGACTGCCAATTCAAAGACTTATTAAGCCAATACTCAATTTGATGAGTAAAGTTCACAGGAAACATCACCCAATCTCCTAGTATGACAAACTTAGCCATAAGGTAGATGACCATAAAACACTATGTTTGCTTGCTGCTTAGCTCGAGGCACCTTAAGGCACCTCCAAGACGCCCTAAGATTTAAAGCACAAGGAAGCCTCAGAAGCTAAAATGATGACCCGGCAGTGCTAACAGAAATTTATGAAGGTAGCTTGCTACGACAAGACGTACAGTAGCTTTGTTTGGCAACGCGTTGCTGACAGGTTGGACATATCACTGTGTCCCGCACGCTAACGTTAACGCCACCTGTGCGAAGTTCGGCTGCAATCAAGATGGCATCCTCTTCAGTTACATTATTCACGGTAAGCTCAATGTCACCAGCTTGGGCAACGATCATAAACTGCCCAGAAGCATATGGCTGCCCCTTGCCGCGTTCATTCGCGTCGTCTACAGCCTCACTGACATCACAGAAGTACTGCCATAAAGCTTGTTCACTGTCCACAACATCAGTATAGCGCGATTGATGCTGAAATTTATGGCTGAGTTGAGTAGCTAACACTTGGACACCGCTACATAAATATCACCATACAGACATCCCCCATATAGGTGCTCAATTCGCATAATGCAACGGCTGTCCTGATAATGGAACGCTAGCTCTTGTACACTAACGGGCGTGCGACGTTTCTATCGAGAAAGCTTTGATTTGATAACGGCGCTTGGATTAGCAGTCGTATTTGCAATTTTAGTCCTAAGCTTTCCAGAGTGGCAGAGTCTGCTGCGGGTGGGCTTGGGTGCTGTTGTGATGTTACTTATCCCAGGATATCTCATGACCATTGCCTTGTTTCCACAGCGAGATGCCCTGCATATAGCCGAACGCGTTGCATTGACCTTGGGTTTGTCTGCAATCACTATTATCATCACAGGTGTTGTGCTTAACTTCTTGCCAGTAGGCATTCGCCCTACGTCTATTGCCGTGGGAATTGCCAGTGCAAGTGCTGGCTATGCTGCCCTAGGTGGGTTACGCCGCAGTCAACTTGCAGTGAAGGCCCGGTTTCACCTGCCAAGTATGGTGGGTACGCGTTGGCTGTTAGTGGTGCTAGTCGGATTTATAGGTATAATTTATCTGTTTGATTTGGCTATTCCAGAAGACCGCTTTACAGAGTTTTACCTCCTAAGTGCTAGTGGTGAGTTAGACAACTACCCACGGATTTTGACACCTGGAGAGACCTTTGAGTTGCGTGTTGGTATTACGAACCTCGAGGGTAGGCCGCAAACGTACTTACTAAGGACACCTTTAAGTGTTGATGAAACAATTAGAGTACCGCGCTTAGATGACGGTGAGCGCTGGGAGCTTCCGGTGACCTTGCAAGCTCCTGCCGAACTAGGTGCTGAAGAGCTGGTGTTTGAACTTTTAAGAGAAGATGATGTAGCTGTGTACCGGCAAGTTGAATTTACAATTGATGTCCGCGGTGAGCGCGTACAAGAGGTTGTCACCCCAACGCCTGAGCAGACTGGTCAGATGACAGCTGAGTTGCTCGAGCAAAGTGCGGCAAACACACTTGCTTGGCTACAACGTGGAGCTGAGCAAGTTTCTCCATTTTATCTACCAGACTTATTCCTCGTGCCACCAGAACGCCCTGTGTTGCAAGTGACGCCTCCATCACCCAATGCGGATGATGCTCTTGAACCTGTTACACAAGCTCGAGGTATTCAGGCTCAGGGTATTCAGGCTCGGGGTGTTCAGGATGTTCAGGAAGATGACGTCAAAGACAATCAGGTTGATCCTCGTTAACATGCAGCAACCTGTTGAACAACACTTAGGTGAGCAAGGTCTAGAAAAGCAGGCGTTCATACGGCGCTTAGTGTCGATACCACGTGTGGGTGTACATCCTTGGCTGGCAGCAGGGTTTTACG
This sequence comes from Deinococcota bacterium, assembly GCA_039034155.1. Classification (GTDB taxonomy): domain Bacteria; phylum Deinococcota; class Deinococci; order Deinococcales; family Trueperaceae; genus JBCCBI01. The sequence goes on from JBCCBI010000158.1 coordinate 3,723, forward strand.
GTGTTCTACTGATTTATGTAACAACACTTAACCTAGCTAGTGCTTGGCTTGTTTGTATTTACGCAGCGCTTGCTTTACTTATGATTGTGCACGCTAGCCTCGACGATAAAGGCGCACTCTACGGTGCCATGGCGATTTTGCCAGCAATGCAAACAGCCACGCTGCTTGTACGTGTGGAGACAATTTCACAAGCAAGCTGGGCGGTACTACTCAGCTATTTTGTGTTTGTATGTATTTTGGTTGTGCGCCGCGCGTTTGCTTATGAACGCCACGAAGTTGGTTTGGCGCTTGCCAAAAAGCGCAGTTGGGGTTGGCTCAAGCGCTTTAGCTGGGGTGTCTTGGGCCTAGCTGTCCAACTTGGTGTTGCTGTAGCTGGTGGTATAGGGCTCCGTGAACTGTGGCAGTTGTATCCGGAATCTTTAATCTTGCTCGAGCTAACCGACCAAACCCTACTCAGCGTTGCGGTCGGCTTACTCTTTGTTACAGGTGTAACCGAAGAACTTTATTTTCGCGGCCTATTTCAGCAAGCTGCTAAAGTATCTTTGGGAACTGTTGGCGGACTTGTTTATCCGTCGTTGATTGCAGCACTAGTTTACACCCTATTACAAAGTCCACTATTGGGTTTATTTCAGTTTGGTGTTGGGTTGACATTAGGCGTTATTACGCTGCTAACTGGGTCGGCGCTAGGGGTTGCTATGGCGCGTGGTCTTGCCAACATCAGCTTAATTATGAGTTTTACAGACTTACGTTTATTTTTGGTTGAGGCAGGGCTTAACCTAGCCGAGACGACTGTTAATGTCATCAGCATTGCAAGAGGGATGTTAGACCGCTTTTTATAAGCTGAATTTGGAAGCTCCAGATATTAGCTGAATTTCGTTAGACAAAACCCTCCAAAGGTGTAGATGCATAATAGTTACTGGCGATGCTGATACAGTCAGCATCGCCAAAAGTAAATCTAGTAGTATCACCTAGCTCTTGTGTTGACTCACCACCTAAGTGTTTAGCCTAGGTAAGTGTTTAGCCTAGGATCGTGTTGACGGTGAATGGCTAGCTAATAATGTCCGTAGCGTGGTGTCAACAGGTGCTTGACCTCCTAAACGCTCGATGACCCAAGCAGAAATTTGGCAAGCAAATTCACCTGCTTGTCTAGCATCTTGCTGGGTTAGATAATGGGTTAGAAATGCACCTGCAAACGAGTCTCCGGCACCGGTAGCGTCAATAAGTTGTTGGGTGGCTGGAGCTATGGGAATAAGCTTGCCGCCTTCGAGCAGCAACGCGCCTTGGGCGTCTAGTTTAAGGGCGATGAGCGCGCCCTCGTAAAGCTCTGCTAATTTGTGCACAATGGCCTCAGGTTCACGTTCACTACTCAAAATTTGCCCCTCTTCAAAGTTGGGAAATAGAACATCTACTCTCAGCGGTGTGGTGACAGCCAAGAATCGATCTACACCCATTTCACCAATCATTTGAAACGAGCCTGGGTCTAGCGAAAGGGTCGCCCCAGCCCGTTTGGCAACCGCCGCTGCACGACACGCCGCCGCTCTGGGTGGGTCGGTAAATAGTGACCACGCGGTGAGGTGAAGGTGGGTTGTTTGCTCGAGCAGTACCTGAGGCAGTTCCGAGGGTAGTAGGTAAAAGTCTGCGCCTTTACCTGATACCATCGAGCGTTCGCCGTTGTGGTCAATCCACACAGCTATGGACGCTGTCGGGTAGGCGCGCGTGCGAATCACGTGAACATCAACCTGTTCTTGTTTAAGTTGCTCTTCAGCTAAGTGCCCAAAGTTGTCGCGCCCAATTTTACCAATAAAACGCGTCGCTAACCCGCAACGGGACGCCCACACCGCTACGTTGGCAGCACTGCCACCAGGTGCTAAAACAACCTCACCAAAGGTATCGCCCCCGGTGAGTAATTCGCTGTTGGTGCGAATGAGCACATCCCACGCTAAATCGCCAAGTACCGTCAAGGTCATGTCATATAGTCTAGCAAGTTGTCTTACTTAGCTAGCAGCACCAAACTCACGCTTGGATCCTCCTTGTAAGTTTGGGGACATAACTATTTGATGGCAACTAACATCTCCCGCTTGCCGCCAACTGGACCAGGACGTTTTTCAACCTGAAAGCCGACCTTTGCCAGTCGCCGCCGCACAATGCCTTTGACAGAATAGGTTGTCAGCACACCACCCGGTTTGAGAAGTATATAAAGGTGTTTGAGGAAGGACTCGAGCCACAGTTCGCTGTTGGCATCGTAACTAAAGGCATCGTGATAGATAATATCTACGCTGCCTTGAACGACCTCACCTTCTTTAAAGATAGTTGATAGCGACGACTCTAACTCTAAAATACGCTCACGCGCACCCCCTAAAACGAGCGCCAAATCGCTGTTTTGCCATTTGAAGTGCGGGGTTTCACGTACTACTGAGGACAACATAGCCTTGTGAGTATCCACTTTAGGTCGCCAGCCTAAGTAGCTCTGCCAGACATCTGGCTTGGTGAGGATTTGGTCGTACTCGAGCGGGCTGATGACATCTGCCGTAAGCAAGTCTTTTTCCAGCGCCATGTACTCGAGCTTAGACGGATGCAGGGCCGCTAGCGACGCACTCAAAAAAAAGTTAAGCCCCGTGCCAAAGCCAACTTCTAACACCCGCACGCGGTCTTGCGACATGAGCCGAAACGGCAGCGCGCCGCCTTCAATAAACACGTGCTGGGACTCAGAAAGTGCACCTTTTTCAGAGTGAAAGGTTTGCTCATAAGTAGAGCTGTAGAGGGTTTTGCTGCCATCCTCCGTGGTGCGGACTTCCAGATTGCCAGCCATAAGTATGTTAGCTTAGCATCTACCAAGCTGACATACTCATACCTTTTACGCTGTTGATGAGTACATGGGCCGATACTTACATGGGCCCATGCCTACATGAACCAATGCCTACATGAACCAATGCCTACATGAACCAATGTCTACATGAACCAATGTCTACATGAACCAATGTCTACATGAACCAATGCCTACATGAACCAATGTCTACATGAACCAATGTCTACATGGGCGGCATACCAGGAAAACCACCGCGACCCTTGCGCCCACCGCGCATCATCTTCTTCATCATCTTTTTCATTTGTTCGTAGTTTTTCATCAATCTGTTGACGTCTTGCACACTCGTGCCCGACCCAGCGGCAATGCGCTTGCGGCGACTGGCGTTGAGGAGTCGCGGTCTAACCCGCTCTTGTTCTGTCATGGATGAAATAATGGCCTCAATACGAGCAATCTGTCCGTCGTCAACATCTGCACCGGGCGGCAGCATTTTGTTCGCTCCCGGAATCATTTTGAGGATGTCACTAAACGAGCCCATCTGCTTAATACGTTGCATTTGGGTGAGCATGTCTTGCAAGCTAAACTCATCTAGCTTGCCGGGGGCTTCTTCTTCTGCCTCGAGCACCTTGGCTTTTTCAATGAGGGTCAGTACGTCCCCCATGCCCAAAATGCGCCCAGCTACGCGGTCAGGATAGAACGGCTCGAGCCCATCCAACTTCTCGCTCATGCCACCAAAGTAGATGGGTTTGCCTGTCACGTGCTTGGCAGACAGCGCCGCGCCACCGCGTGCGTCACCATCTAGCTTAGTCATCACCAGGCCTGTGATGCCGATGCGGCTATCAAACGCTTCAGCCACATTCAGCGATTGCTGCCCCGTCATGGAGTCAATGACTAGCATGGTTTCAGATGGCGCTACGAGTCCGTGCAGGGTGGCGAGTTCATCCATAAGCTGCTCGTCAATTTGTAAGCGCCCGGCGGTATCCACAATGACCAAATCGCGAAAATCTTGTTTGATGTAGTCATTAATGCGCTGGCGCGTGACCTCGGGGGCTTCGTTGTCCTCAACTTTCAGAACTGGCACGCCAACTTGGTCAGCAATAATCGCCAGCTGCTCACGCGCGGCTGGGCGCTGCGTATCTGCTGCCACTAAGAGTGGGCGACGCCCTTGCCCCTTGTATTTATAGGCGAGTTTGCCTGCCGTAGTCGTTTTACCTGACCCCTGAAGCCCTACCAGCATCCACATATTTGTGTCTTTAAGTTGAGGTTGTTGTGCACTGCCACCAAGCGTTTCAACCAGTTCATCGTGAACAATGGATACAACCCGCTCGTCCGGGCGCAACGACATGAGGACGTCGGAACCAACGGCTTGTTCTTGTACGCGCTTGGTAAAGTCTTTGGCAACTGCTAAGTTAACGTCTGCCTCGAGCAGTGCCACGCGAACTTCGCGTAGGGCGGCTTTGACATCTGCCTCGGTGAGCTTACCGCGCCCTTTGAGGCTTTCAAATACATTTTGGAGTCTGTCTCCTAGACCTTGGAACATGGTTCTAGCCTAGCTGAAACAGACCTAAATAGACGTTAGGTAGGGCAAATGTTTGCTAATTACAGGTACCGACAACAGTAAACTGCAAGTTTTGACTCGAGCAGTCGAGGTTGTCGTTGTCGAAGATGCGCGCTTCGCCGCCGATGTCATCGTTTGTAAGAGAAGCGATAGCAGCAAGGGAAGTGAGTGAGAAATTGAAGTTAATTGATAGGTCGCTACCGATAAGTGAGAGCCCACCAAAACCATCTAGTGATACGAGGGCATCATTACGAAAGATATTAACGTTTCCCCCGACAAGTCGTAACCTACCTAAGCGAATGATGTACTCGAGGTTCCTGTGATCGTAGATGGCAAAACTACCACCAATGCTGGTTAAACGGCCCAATCCATCCATGAACTGCAAGGCATCGTTATCAAAAATGAATACATTCCCACCAACAGTGGTTAGGTTATCTAGACCGCTAAGTGAGGTCAGGTTGTCGTTCAGTCCGATAGACAACTTGCCCCCAATAGTTAAAAGATTGTCTAAACCCTCGAGCGAGGTTAGCAGGTCATTACCAAATGTTTGGGTTTGTTGAAGCTCTGGCACTGACAACTCAATAATGCCACCGCCCCCTCCACCAATCGTGAGATTACCGGGAATGGTAGTAATGTTTTCAAGTCCCTCGAGCGATTCAAGGCTAGCGTTGCTTAGAATGGCAAGATGGGTAACTTGCTCGAGGCTAGCTAGTGCTGTCAAGTTGGGAACATCGTTAAGACCATCAATAGTCAATGTTCCGGTAATCGCGCGGCAAGTTTCAAGGGCGATAAGCTCAGCCCGACTGCCAACAGTGTAATCACCTGCACAAATATCTTCTACTCCACCAACAACTGTAATCATCACACTTGCTTGATCACTACCTGCTGTATTGCTTGCAATTAACGTGTAGGCTGTTGTCTCAAGCGGGCGAACCTCCACACTCGTTGCATCCCCCAACTCACCCACATCTGGCTGCAGCGAAACCTCAACATCTTCACCTAAAACTTCCCAAGACAAGGTTGCCATCTCACCGGGTTGAATCACTTCAGGTGATGCTGAAAATGAGGTGATTGTAGGTAAACGTGATGTTCCGGTGACGGTCACAAGGCTTGTTGCAAATAGACTGGATTCAGCCTCAGAAGTTGCCGTAATGACTACTCTGCCTGGATGTAAGGCTGTGACTAAACCCATAGCATCTACTGTGGCGATATTGAGGTTGCTCGAGTTGTATAACACATTTCTGTCACCAAACCCCGTTACCCTCGCTTGCAAAGTAGTGTTTTCACCTATAGCAAGCTCGAGGCGGGTTGGTTCTACAAAGATACCCTCAACTTCTGCTCCGGGTTCTTCAATTACAGGTTCTTTAATAGGATCACTACTGCACGCAATCAACAAAAGCGCTAAAAGCACTGCAACATCTACTACTCTATGTCTCATGGTGCAGATTATAGACGATGAAAGTTGTTGTGTATGAAATTCAATGTGAGTGATGTCGCAATAGTTTTTATGGTCAATGGCAATGCAGAGTTTGTGTTAATTTAGCGCTGTTTTTACAGTCTTACCTCTGTGCCAACGCACGCGCAAAAACCCCCACCGCCTCATCAATCTCTACCTCACTTACAATCAAAGGCGGAATCCAGCGGATGACATTTTGGTAGCTACCACAGTTGAGGAGGAGCAAGTTGTGCTCGAGGCAAACCTTCAAAACTTGGCTGGCTGTTTTTGCATCCGGCTGCCCGTCATCATCTGTAAACTCTACACCCACCATAAGCCCGCGTCCGCGCACATCTCCCATGACGGGGTATTGCGCTTGAAGGTCACTGAGCTTCGCCATCAAATACGCGCCCATCTTGGCGGCATTGTCTACCAAGCCCTCATCTAAAAGCATGTCTACAGTGGCGCAGGCAGCCGCAGCAACAACCGCATTCCCGCCGCCATACGTGCCGCCATGTGTGCCCGGTTGCCAACGTGCCATCAGTTCAGCAGGCGCAGCAATAGCAGAAATAGGCATCCCACTACCGAGGCCTTTGGCCATCACAATCACATCTGGTGTGATGCCTGCGTGTTCATAGGCAAAAAATTTCCCAGTGCGTCCGAAGCCGCTTTGCACCTCATCCAAAATAAGTAAGATGTCATGCTTATCACACAGCTCACGTAAGCCCTGCAAAAAGGCGGGCGGCGCAGGCACATAACCACCCTCACCTAAAATTGGCTCAATCGCAATCGCAGCTGTCTCTTTAGGTGAGGTTTGACTGTGGAGCAGCAAATCGAGTTGTTTAAGACAAAACTCGGTTGTGATTTGGTCGTCCCAACCGTAATAGTAGCTGTAAGGAAAGGGTGCTACAAAGACGCCACCCGGCAAGGGTTGATAGTTGTAGCGATAGGCATATTTTGAGGTTGTCATCGCCATAGCTTGGTGCGTGCGCCCGTGAAAACTACCCTGCATGACAATGACATTGCGCTTACCGGTGGCGTGGCGAGCAAGTTTGACAGCGCCTTCAATTGCTTCTGCACCGCTATTAGAAAAGAAAAAGCGGTCGATATGAGGTGGTGTCACTGTGTTGAGTTTATGCGCTAGTTCAACCATCTTAGGGGGTACAACGACGTTCATCTGCCCAAAGATGAGCTGGCTGGCTTGTTCTTGAATCGCTTGCACAATTTTTGGGTGACAGTGCCCGGTGTTAGTCACGCCAATACCGCAGGTAAAGTCGAGCGTGCGCGTGCCATCGGCATCTATAAAATAGCAGCCCTCAGCTTTAACAGGTTGCAAGTGAGTAAGGTGCGTCCAGACAGGAGCAAGTAGATCGGTGGTTGGTAGGGTGGGCGTAACAGCAGGCATAAGCTGAACATCCTTTCGGCATGTGAGGTTTGGGTTAGCTTAAGCCTACCAATGTCAGCTATCAATCCTAGGTAGGCCTACATAGGTCAGCCAGCCCGGCATAGCCAACACATGTCATTATAGCTTTGGAGTAATAGTCCTAGGTTAGGGTATTTTTGATCAAAGGATGATAAAAAGACGTCGTCAATAAATGCGTTGCTTCTTGGGTAGGTAGGGGTTTGCCGAATAAATAGCCTTGAGCCTGCTGACACCCCAAGGCTTGTAGTTTAGCAAGCTGCACGGGAGTTTCAATACCCTCTGCGACTACTGTAAGCTGTAAATTTTGGGCCATGGTTATGATTGTTTTGACCAATTCCAAACTGGCTTCATTAGATAGCATTTGACGTGTAAATGTGCGGTCAATTTTGAGGGTGTGTACCGGAAAGTCAAGCAGATAACTCAAAGATGAATATCCTGTGCCAAAGTCATCTACACACAAGCCAATACCTTGCTGGTGTAATTGCTCGAGCACAGCCATACTTACCTTGGGTGAGTTCATGAGCGTGTTTTCGGTAATTTCAAGTTTAAGCGCAGAGGGCTCGAGCTGGTACTGCGCTAGCAGGTTAGCGAGTTCATTGGGTAAGGTCTTGTCTTCAAATTGTTTACTGGCTAGATTAACGTTGACGATAAGCTCAGGATAGCTAGCACGCCACTTAGCTACTTCTGCCAAGGCTTGGCGGAGCACCCAACGATCTAGCGCAACAATAAGGCCCGTTTCTTCTGCTAGGGGAATA
>JBCCBI010000159.1:0-11688 GCA_039034155.1 Deinococcota bacterium
ACTGAAGAGTTAAAAATTTGTAGCGAAAAAAGTGAACATCAAAAGGCGGCGATATTGAATCAATATGATTCAGTTCGTGATAAGTATGAACAGCTTTTAGATGCACTTTCCATTCTTAGCAGTGATAGTAGCATAGACGATATTAAAAACATCCCTGAAGATAGGTGTCGAGCTTTATTAATCGAAGCTTCTCCTATCATCATTGAAATCTGCGAGCAGGGGAAAGAGTTTATCAAGCAGGTTCTGATACCTACTGGTCTCATGAGTGCAATTGGCTCCAATTCTATACTACTTTGTGAATTACACTGTGACTATCCCAAAAATTTTCCAAATTTGGTCTCTAATGAGACACTCCGTATAACACGAAAGGCGGATTTTCTTGTTGGAGATGTATCAATTCTGCCAAATAGCATCAGATTTTTCTCGCCTGAACAGATGTATGCAGATTTATCCGGTGCTGTGGAGAAAACAAAAACAACCTTCGAGAACATACACACCCACAACACTAACTATTATAAAGTATTCAAGGGAGGGCTTAAAGTAGCAGGGGGTTTTCTAGGAAAATTTGCCGGGGCAGCAGCTTGCATGACCGGTGCTGGTTGTCTTGGCGGGGCAGCAGCTATAGTTGGTGGAACAGTGACTATAGTAGATGGACTTGAAGAAATATCAGAAGGTTTAGAAGAAGACTGATCTTGGAGTGTCTGCTTTTCTTTCTTCTTCATTTTAAGCTCATCATGTCTTCTTATGCTACTTTTTCATCTGACTGGGTTTTTACTTTTACTAAGGTTTATCTAAAAGTTGCAACGTTGTGATTACTAGCGCTCACCTAGCACACGTGAGCGCTAACGAAACACATCAACCTCAACTAGCCGACCTAGGCAACATCCAATACATGCAACAAAAACGCCCAGATATCCGCTTGTTCTTCAATAATGAACTTGGTGGGTTTACCCGCCCCATGTCCTGCGTTTGTCTGAATACGAATGAGCACGGGTGCGTCACCTACGTGGTGTTCTTGTAAGGTGGCTGCAAACTTAAATGAGTGTGCTGGCACAACGCGGTCGTCGTGGTCAGCGGTGGTGACCAGCGTAGCTGGATAAGATACTCCTGATTTGAGGTTGTGAAGGGGCGAGTAGGCATAAAGTGCAGGGAAATCATTAGCCTCATCTGCAGACCCGTAGTCACTGACCCAAGCCCAGCCGATAGTGAACTTGTGGAAACGCAACATGTCCATGACACCTACGGCGGGCAGTGCTGCGCCAAATAACTCAGGACGTTGAATCATAACAGCCCCTACCAAAAGTCCACCGTTTGACCCACCTTGAATAGCAAGTTTCGCAGGTGAGGTTATTTTTTCAGCAATGAGGTGTTCAGCGCAAGCGATGAAGTCATCGAAGACGTTTTGTTTGCTAGCTTTGGTGCCTGCTTGGTGCCAAGTTTCACCGTACTCGCCGCCGCCGCGTAAGCTGGCCACGGCAAGCACACCGCCGCGCTCGAGCCACGCCAATCGACTCACCGAAAACCCAGGTAGTAGCGAAATATTAAACCCACCATAGCCATATAGCAACGTGGGATTGCTACCATCAAATTCCAAATTGCGCTTGTGGGTGACAAACATAGGCACCCGCGTACCGTCTTTACTGGTGGCAAATAATTGCCGAGTCACGTAGCCGCTGGTATCAAACCTAACCTCTGGACGAAAGACCTCGGTGCTCTCCCCTGTTTGTAGGTCATATCGGTAGCTGGTAGGTGGATACAAATACGACGTGAAACCATAGTAGATATTACTGTCGCCGGGTTCGGTGTTGACAGTTGTGACTGAGCCGAGGGTAGGTAAGTTGATGTCAGCGAGTTTTTGACCTGCAAGGCTGTAGCGCTCGAGCCGACTGCTGGCATCCTCTAAATAATGGGCAATAAACTCAGCCTCAGCCCCATTTCTAGTCACATGGCTAACATCGTCAAGAACCCTGTCTTCTTCAGCTAAGATTGTCTGCCAAGACCCAGCCTCAGTATTAAACGCCATAAGTTTGCTTCTAGGAGCGTCTTCATCCGTTTGAATATAAAAGGTCGCACCGTCATGACCAACAAACGTGTAATTAGCAACGAACTCGTCTGCAATAGGTTTAAATTTATCCGCTCGAGCAACTTGATCCACAGTTAGCGGCTGATAAAATAGCAAATTGCGTGGATCTGTCCCCTTGTTGATGTAAAGAAGTAAATATTTACCATCACGCGTAATGTAGGCACCAAACCCCCATTCTGGTTTGTCTGGGCGCTCATAAACAACAACATCCTCAGCTTGAGGTGTGCCTAATTTGTGAAAACAAAGCTGCGGTGCTTGATTTGTCTGAGTGTAAGCCGCATCTTCTGCTGGTTGTGCGTAGCGTTGGTAGTAAAATCCGCTGCCATCTGGCTGCCACGCTGCACCTGCAAACTTACTCCACTGCACGTCATCGTCATAGTCGTGACTAGTAGCAATATCACGTACCTGCCACCTGAGCCAATCTGACCCACTTTGACTGGTTGCGTACGCTAACAAATTACCATCATGACTGATTGCCATGCCAGATAAAGCGACGGTGCCGTCTTCAGATAAACTGTTGGGATCAAGTAGCACGCGCATGTCGTCCAGCGTGGTGTCACTGACCATTAAGACATCTTGATTTTGCAAGCCGCTGTTACGAAACTGGTAGATGCGTCCTTTGCGGGTAAAGGGCACGCTGGCTTTGGGAACATCCCACAGGTCTATGAGTCGTTTACGCAAGCTATCACGGTCAGGAAGTTTAGCTAAATAGCCAAAGGTGAGGTCGTTTTGAGCTTGAATCCAGGCTTTAGTTTCAGAGCTACCCACTTGCTCGAGCCAACGGTAAGGATCCGCCACAGCTGTGCCATGATAATCATCAACTTGGTCAACCTTATGTGCGGATGGATAGGTTAGTTGGGGATGCGTTAACGCCATATGCAAACTATAGCGCGCCTGGGGCAGGTATAGGCTCATCGGCTACATTTTGTTTAGCCAATAAACCAACTTGATGAACACTTTTTGAGTAAACGCTTAACTTGACAGCACATTGTAGCAACGCCAACTTGATTAGCCACTACAGTGTTAGCTCGAGCCCTAGCTTTAGAGTTGGACTGTTCTCACAAGCACAATGCTTGGCGGGCTGAGGCTATTACCTTGACCGCTCAGCATACGTTTGCTTGTGAACTGGGGGATACATGCTGGCTAATCACCACAGGGGGTTGATTACCAGCAGAGATGCCACCCAACATCCTCAATATGCTTGTACATATGCATACAAGCATGATCTACCAAAGGAGTTCATAATGGCACGTTTAGACGGTAAAGTTGCAATTGTAACGGGGGGCGCGTCAGGTTTAGGGCACGCAATTGCCCTCCGCTTTGCAGAAGAAGGCGCAAAAGTTGTCATAGCCGACTTAAGTGACGAAGCCGGTCACAAGATTGCGGCTGACATTGGCGGACATTTTATTAAGACAGATGTCACCGACGCTAGCGCAGTTGAGGCACTCGTCAAAGAAACGGTTAGTAATTTTGGCAAGCTAGACATTATCGTGAACAACGCCGGGATTGACGGCGAGCAAGCACCGACGGCTAGCTCGAGCCTCGACAACTGGCACAAAGTCATTGACGTTAACCTGCACGGCGTTTACTACGGCATGAAATATGCAATTGAGGCTATGCTAGAAGCCGGTAACGGTGGCTCGGTTATCAACATGGGTTCTACGGCTGGCTTAGTAGGATTTAAAAACATTCCCCCCTACGTAGCGTCCAAAGCGGCTGTGGTCAACATGGCACGGTCGGCTGCCCAGGAATATGGTCCTGACCACATCCGCGTGAACTCTATTTGCCCAACAGTCGTCAAGACGCCCTTGGTTGAGCACTTCATCAATAGCAGTGCTGACCCAGAAGCTCAACGCAAAGCTTTTGACTCGTTTAATCCGCTACCTGGCATGGCTGAACCTCGAGATGTTGCCAACGCTGCGCTGTTCTTAGCCAGTGATGAATCACGTTTTGTTAGCGGCATTGCCCTACCTGTAGACGGCGCGTACACGGCTGCATAAATCAAATTGACAAAATTATTAGGGATGACGTCATCGACCGCCATCCCTTATTTATTGCGTTCGCTGTAGGTTAATCCTACTATCTGCCAACATAATGCTCCAGATAGGATGCGGCTAACTCAACATACTTACTAAGGTGATGCCATCACATGCGTTGGTTCTAGTTAGCATCTACCTAAGGAGATATTGACTCCAGGTGATGCCATCACTCGAGCGCCCTGCACCTCTTGACACACATAAACTGATAACCTCAAACCCGCACAAAGATTATGTATCAACTTCTTCTTGCCGCCCAATCATGACAGCAGCCACGCCACTACTGGCAAAGGCTAACAGCGCTCCACACGCGATGATGGCTCTAAAGCCAGCTACAAACGCACGGTTGATGGCATCAGTAACTTGGATTTGTTCGCTAGAGGTTAAGTTAGCAGGAGGCTCGAGCGCTGCCAAATCAGCCCGCTGTGAAACTAGATTAGTCACAATATCCTCAGATAGGTTGAGGCTTGTAAGGTTGGCCTCGAGCTGCTGTCCAAACACCGCCAACATCACCAACCCCAAAAGCGCTACGGCAAGTAAATTAGCCAGCCTCGAGACAGCATTGTTCACCCCAGACGCCGTCCCCGCTTGGTGATCTGGCACGGCGTTCATGACTGTTGTCGTAAGTGGGGCCACACTCACCGTCATCCCCAACCCCATAATCACAATCGCTGGGAAAAAGCCCGTCCAGTAATTGCTACTTGTACCGGGAATCATAAACATCAATAAGCCAAGCCCCGCTAGCGCTGGGCCAACCGTTAACGGCAAGCGCGCGCCCACTTGGTCAACCAACTTCCCTGACCAACGCGACAAAATTGACATCATTAAAATAAACGGGAGTAGCGCTGCGCCCGCTGCAGTTGCCGAGTAACCTTGCACCTGAATGAGGTTAAACGGAAAAAAGAACAGCACGACGCCCAAGCCAGCGTAGAGAAGTAGCGTGAGGATGTTGGCACCCGTGAAGTTGCTCGAGGCAAAAATGCTTAAAGGCACCATTGGCTCACGGACTCGAGCTTCAACCACCACAAACGCCACTAAACACACCACACCCACAATAAGCGCAGCAAGCACCGCGGGCGAGCTCAAGCTCTGCCGCCCAGCTTCCAAAAACCCGTAGGTGAGCCCGGCCAATCCTAATGTCACCAAACCCGCACCCAAAATGTCAATATGACCAGATACCTCGTCATCACGGCTTTCGGGTACGCGCCACAAACTTACACCAATCACCACGAGCGCGAGGGGCACCTGCAAAAAAAACACCCAGCGCCACGAGAGGCTATCTACCAGCCAGCCACCCAGAATAGGTCCCAAGGCGGAGGTCATCGCTGAAAAACCTGACCACAAGCCAATGGCTTGCCCGCGTTCGTCTTGTGGAAAGGTCGCACTAATAATCGCTAAACTGCCGGGTGTTAGCAGCGCCCCGCCAATACCTTGCAACGCCCGAAAGGCAATAAGCATATTGGTTGAGGTTGCCAGTCCACAGCCAGCAGATGCCAGTGTAAACACGCTTACGCCAATTAAAAATATGCGCCGCCGTCCATAGTGATCACCCAGTGAACCGCCCAAGAGAATGAGTGCTGCTAACAGCAACATGTAGATGTTAGTAATCCACTGTGCATCTACCAAACTGGCACCAAGTGCCGTTTGAATAGAGGGCAAGGCAACACCTAAGGTAGAGCCACTGATGAAGACCATGCTCGAGCCAGCAATCGTCGCCACCAACACCCACGGTTTAACTGTTTTTTCGCAAGGTGAACCTTCACCAGCACCACGAATCACACCTTCATCACAAGGATTGCGGGTTACAAATGTCATGGTTGCATTCTACCTGTGAAGCGTCAGCGTATGACATGTGGAACACAAAAGCCTGACGCCAATTTTTAAGCGTCAGACTCGATTTTGAAAAGCCCTAAGTTAAGCATAGGTTTAACGGGATCGAAGATAGCGTTGTAATCGGGTATGCCAGCTTGTGAAACAACTTGTGAGCTGCTGCTTGTGTCACCCTAAGGTGAGCGTGGATTGGGCAAAGCTTCACTCACATCTACAGCTTGAACACTGATGGTGATTGTTTCTGCAACTTCATCACCAATGGTTGCTTGTAAAAAGCCGTTGGTGATAACTACTTCACCAGTGAATCCGTAGCGTCTTGTGTAAAAAGCAGACATATCTTCATTGATGTCAATTCGTAATTCAAAGCGGATATCACGCTCACCAACCGCCTCATACTCTCCTGTGTATAAAGAAGATCTAATGATAAATGCTATATCTTTCTCGTCAAGATTGAAATTAAGGAGATCAGTAGGAACATCGAAAGTAACTAATGGACCAATGTATCTGAGTTTGTCTGTTGGGTAGTAAGCTTCTAACCCTTCAATATCTGGATACGATGTGTCATTTGTTGTGGATATTGAAAAACTTATTTCCTCTGAGCGCAAAAAGGCGTTCTCAATGACATTCAAAGTGGCATAGCTGTTACTAGGACGTCCTGGAACAGCAGCAGGATCGTCGTAAAGTACTTCAAAGATTATGCCACCGTCAGGGCCAATAACCTCCTTAACAATAATGTCTCCATCATTCGGGGCTTGCGTTAACACCACATCGCTAACTTGCACCTGCCCCACTTGCCCAGTAGCCCCTATCGCTATCCCCATATTGAAGGGGTTAGCTAGAGTTATAGCTACAGTAGTCACTAAACTAAAGTTCACCCCCACCATCAGATTGACAAACCTCAAAACTGCCCTCCTCAACAACTCAATCAATACAAAAAGATGGCAGCCTAAGCCGCCATCACCGTCATTCACATATTATATTAGTCACCAAACAGGCTTACCACAGCTTCCACCCCGGCACACGCATGGTGTTGGTAATAATATTAAATAGCGTTGGACCGTACGCTGCAGCCACAATAAACGCTGAAAACGCCCACCAAATGAACACATGGTCCATCACTTTGAGGATGCGGTTGTTACTAGGTGTCGCATGAGCGGGTGCCCAGGGAATTTCCACTTCATCTTCGTTATGTACGCGCTTACCCCAAAGCGTGCCAAAAAACACCGTGAAGAAAAGAATAACCGCAAACAACAAGATGACACCACCAAAGCCTGTTAAAAACCGTGGGATAACACCATCTGAATACGCACCCACCAAGTTAGCAGATAAGTTCGACACGTGGGCGCGTCGGGGTACAGCTAAAATGCCCTGCCAGTGCATCCCCACTGAAAACACCATCATGCCCACAAACCACAACCAAGATGACGCCAACGCCATACCGTTTGAAAATAACTTTTTACGGGTGAGGTTGGGTAACAGCCAAAAAGCAATGCCAAAAAAGCTGAGCTTCACAGCGGAGCCAACCGTTAAGTGAAAATGACCGGGGACCCAAGTTGTGTTGTGGACAACTGCGTTAAGCCCAAAGCTTGCATTTACCACCCCGCCCGCACCCCCAAAAATGAAACTGAACATGGCAAGCGCTTGAGCCGTAAAACTTGCGTTGCGCCAGTTGAGTTTGGGAATCCAGCCCAGTAACCCGCGCCCACCATTTTCACGGCCCGCTTTTTCAAGCGACGCGCCAATTGTAAACGCCGTAATCAAACTGGGTACTGCTACAAGTGAGGTTAGCGTGCTGTGAACAAGCTTCCACGCCGGGGTAATGCCGGGGTCAGAAAATTGATGGTGCAAGCCTACGGGGGTGGAAAAGAGCAAAAAGAAAATGAACACCAAACGCGTCAGGGGGTCAGAGACAAGCTCACCGCCTGTTTGCTTGGGAAACATGGCATACCAGGACACGTAAGCAGGTAAGAGCCAAAAGTACACAATTGGGTGCCCTGTAAACCAAAACAAAGTACGTGCAAGTAGGGGATCAACACCGTCTACCAGACCCATCGACCATGGCAGTAACAAAAAGACAACCTCAGAGACAAGCCCTAGCGACGCAAGCAACCACATGAGCCACGTGAGCAAACACATATACGCTGGCAGTGGGGTAATTTTGCCAGGGTTCTCACGTTTCCAAGATAGCCACATGCGCACAACTTCGATACCGGTGAGCAAGCTACCCACAACGACAAGGGCAAGCCCCAAATAAAACGCCCAGTGCCCCATCAAAGGTGGATAAAAGGTGTATAGCACGTTAGAGGTATTGGCGATGATAGCCACACCAGCCATGCCAAGGCCGCCCATCATAATCCAGTAGATGGTCCAGGCCATCGCCATGCTGGGGCGCTTATCTAGCGAGCGCGCTGGAATGTAGAGTAGCCAACCGCAAATGAAAAAAGTGGTGAATACCAGTACGTTGAGTACCCCGTGCAAGGTTAAACCTTGATAATACGATTTTAAAAAGGGCAAGTACTGATAAACATTGATACCTGCGTAGTTAAGCGCTTGTAACGGCCCAATAAGCGCACCAATAAGTAATGCCACAAAGCCGGTTACAACAAAGTAAAGCGTAACTTTTTTCTCTGGATGAGCTACGTACACGTCCGACTTGACCCGGACGCTGGTAGGAACACTAGATACAGCCATACAACTCCTTCAAGTTACGAGCGTAGTTATGCATTGTGCCTGACGTTATTTGTCTATTTGATGTCATCTGTGCTAGAGACCTAACTGCTGGCGAATGTCGTATACCTCGATGCCGGTGTGTTGGGTGCCTCGAGCTTCGGCAAGTTCACCCGCACTAAACAGCTCAAAATCAGCAGGCAGACTGCCTTCATTGCCCCATTCAGTGAGCACATAATTGAGCGTTGATGCTAGTTGTTCATCACTGAGCTGGCTCCATGCTGGCATAATGCCGTTGTAGTTGGCACCATCTACGCCAATGGACCCTTGTAAGCCGTAAAGCACAAGGTTTTTAAGGTACTCGCGCCCGCCTTCTACACTGACTAGTTCGGGCGTGTGCCCAGCTAGTGGCGGAAACGCACCGACAATCCCTTGACCCGTTGCCTGATGACAACTTACGCAGTTGTTGCTGTAAACCTGCGCGCCTATGTCGTGCCAGTCGCTTGGGGCTGCACTTACCAGCATCTCGCCATCTGCAGGTGGTGTAGTAACTGTTGTGTCACTTGTTGATGATACTGCCTCAGCAGGTGTATTGGTTGCTGGTGTTGTCATTGCGGTTGTACTTGCCGTTTGTGCTGTTTGATATTCATCAAGGTCATCTACCACGATGATCTTAGCCAACATGTTTTGATGCCCAATGCCACAGTATTGGTTACAGGCAAGCCGGAATTCACCCGTTCGATTAAATGTGTATTGAAAGGTAGACACTTCACCCGGAATAAGTTCCGCGTTAATGTTGCTACCTTGTACGTGGTAACCGTGAATAACGTCTCTAGAAGTTAAGTAAAAGGTGGTTTCAACATCTTTTTCAAGGACAATTTCAGCAGGTGAAAATGCAAACGCTTGGGCCACGCCAACGACCTCAGCGCGATTTGGCCTTTCTAAGTAGGTCACACCTGGGTTTGCAAAAATGCCCTGTTCTAAAAGTTCTGTTGGTTTAGCGCGGGTCACTTGGGTAGCAATGTGGGGACCTTCTAGCGCCAAACTGTAGGCGATAAGCACTATATGTCCAACGGACATAAGCAAAAAAAACGAAATCCATAAAAACTCGTACTGATTAACTTTTTCGTAGTTGAGCATAGTTAGGCTTGACCACCCCTAAATAGATATAGCGCGTACATTGCCAGCCATAAGCCCGAAATTGTGGCGATTAAAAATCCCACTAGGGCAAGTGTGCCGATGGGAATGCTCGAGCCCTCACTGCTCGCTTGCGTCTTCTGCTCATCTTGCGGCTGATTGTCCACTACAGTCCCCCTGTTAATTTGGAAATAGTGCAAAGGCTAGAGATTATGTGCTGCACGGTAAATACATCTATCAATCATGAGTGTAGGCAAGTGTTAACATTACACAGCCTACTAAGTGATGCCACACACTTTGGGGTTTGAGTTACAAACCAATTATTGTAATTTAGCACAGGATTTACTAGGTGTCGCAGGGCAAATATCCCGACGTGATAAAAATGTTGACCTTTATCGCCTAAGCTTATGTAGATGGGTACGTCATTGTTTTGAGCACGTGAAGACAATCTTGGTTGTATCAACATTCACTGTATTGACATTCATGGAAATGCCCAACATCAACACGCGTCAAGGATTTAATGGACGTTCTAGCCCTACTAACACACAATAAATGTAGGGCTTCATAGGTATAGGTTGAATTATTAAGGTGCATCGTGCTGATGTTTAACCAATTTACAGATGCTTACATGATGTCATCATGTAGCCCTCAGAGACATCACTCATAATGAATAAGGTCATAGCCTTACTCTGCCTATGTTTTACCCATGCCCTGAGAGGTTTTTAAGTACGTGACGTCAAATCATTCTTCAAGCAACCCTATTGACCAAGCTGAGCAAATTCAGCCCACACCACCCAAAAGTGGCCTACGCCCCCAGCAATGGCGCGCTGAACTCGCCGGCGGTCTAGCTGCAACCATTATTGGCTTACCCAAAAACATCGCCTACGGGCTTATTGCGTTTGCCCCTTTGGGGTCACTGTTTGTAAGTGAGGGCATTATGGTGGGCTTTATCGCCGCCATTATTGGGGGTGGACTTGCAGCTCTACTAGGCGGCACACCTGCGCTTATTAGTGGACCCTCACCGGCAGCGGCGCTAGTCTTTGCCAGTGTACTGTTACAGCTTTCAGTGGTGGCACCTCAATTTGCCAGCGAACTTTCACCAGAAGCCTACACTACGGTGATGATTGTTGTGGGCTTTTTGGTTATGGCACTGGCCGGTCTGTGGCAAGTGATTTTTGGGTTTTTCCGACTGGGTAACCTCATTAAATTTACACCTTATCCGGTGATTGCCGGACTACTTAACGGCCTCGCGCTCTTGGTACTGCTTAGCGAACTGGGTAACTTAGTGAGCTTGTCTGGTGCGTTTCCATTTGTGTTACTTCAGTGGGAACAGGCGCTACTTGCCCTGGTAGTGACGAGCATTGCCCTTTTTGGAGGGCGTGTACTGCGCGGTTTGCCGTCTGTCTTGGTTGCCCTTGTTGTTGGGTCAGGTTTGTATTACAGCTTGCGTTATGGTGGTTTACTTTTTGGAATGCGCTGGGCCAATGCCGAATTGCGTCTAGGTGGGCGCTTAGGCGATATTGGTGGGTTGAGGTTAACACCGCGCTACTTTGCGGATATTTGGCAGGTGTTGTCGCTCAACGGCATGTTAGACATTTTTGCGTTTGTGATTACTGCTGCGCTCAGTGTTGCCTTACTTGCCTCAACCAAAACGCTTCTGGCAGCTCTCAACGTGCAAAATCTAAGCCACCGCCGTAGCAATGTGAACCGTGAGCTGATGGCGCAAGGATTTGCCAATATTGTGGCGGCTGGCTTTGGCGGCATCGCCTCAGAAGGGTCGTTCGGGCAGAGTGTGGGCAATTACCAAGCAGGCGGTCGCACGCGGCTCTCTGGTGTGGCGTGGAGTTTACTCACGCTGGTTGGTATTTATCTATTTGTTTTACAACTTATCTGATCAGGATTTTGTGGACTCACTGGCGGTGGTATATACATTAT
>JBCCBI010000160.1:0-11680 GCA_039034155.1 Deinococcota bacterium
CTTGCCAGTGACCATCACTATTACGCCTGATGTAGGGGATGTGTCAGACGTGAGTAGTACTGAAGTTTCACCTACAGAAACAACAACTTACACGTTGACGGTAGAAAGTGATGGTGGTGTTGATACTTTAACGACGACTGTTACGGTAACTGATCCAACTCCACCAAATATCACAAGCTTCACAGCCGAGCCATCGTTCATTGAAATTGGTGAGACTAGCATTCTTTCATGGGAGGTCACAAGTGACTTACCAGTTACAATTACAATCACACCCGGCGTAGGAGATGTATCAGGGCTCAATAATGTTGGAGTTTCACCTACTGAAGTAACAACTTACACCTTAATAGCCACTAACAGTGCAGGTACGAATGAAGCTAATATCACAATTTCTCCAACACGAACCATTTACGCCAACGAAGTTATTGAATTTGTCGCAGGAGATCCACCTAATTCTTGTAACGCTTTGGCAGCAGGCAATGATCCGAATGAGGTGCTTGGTGAACCCAATTGGATATCTCTAGGTACTTGTCGTTCTACTGGTGCACTTACTCTAGGTTGTGGAGGCAACATAACCTTAGGCTTCGACAATACATTGTCAGAAAGTCTTGAGATTACTGTTTTCGAAATAGGCGCAATGGTCGACGGCTACACAGTTCTTGTAAGCTCTGATGGAATTAATTTTAATGATGTTGGTACATCAACAGGAGGGGATTCAACCTTCAGCTTAGTGAGCGGTCAAACAATTAATTTTGTTAGGATTGTTGATGGCGAAGAGTGCGCTGGGGCTAATCCAGGTGCCGATATTGACGCCGTTGCTATTATTGGGCTTGACTGATTTAATCTGCAGCTAGCCAAATGTCGAGTTGTTTTTGCCTTATATACATTGCGAGTGTAATAGCCTCGAATCTACGCTCATTCGTGAAGGCTTATTAAATAATTCCCATCGCACACTCACCCCCTCAGCTTGGTATGATAAACACCTGAAGGAGAGGTAATTCATGCAGAAATTTGTAAAAGCTTTCACGTTAGCCGCCTTGGTTCTTATGGGTACAGGTATGGCGCAAGATTTTGTCATGGGCATCAACTTCGATGCTGGCGGTAAATTTGACCGCTCGTTTAATGAAGGCACCTGGCGCGGTATGGTCAGTGCGATTGAAGGGCTCGAGAGTAGCTACGACATTGAGCTATTAGAGTTTGAAGGCACCCCCGACACCTCCGCTCAAGGTCTGCGCAACATGGCAGGTGAAGGCAGCGAGCTTATTGTGGCACCTGGCTTTGCGCAAGCAGATGCTATTACAAGTGTCTCGAGTGAATTTTCAGATACCAGCTTTGTGATTATTGACGCTGTGGTAGACGCACCTAACGTGCGCAGCGTGATCTTTAAAGAGCACGAAGGTAGCTACGTGGTGGGTTACTTAGCCGGCACCATGAGCCAAACTGGCGTCGTAGGTTTTGTGGGTGGTATGGACATCCCACTTATCCGCAAATTTAACCTTGGTTACGAAGAGGGCGTTATGGCCGCGTGCCCAGACTGCACCGTGATTTCTAACTACACAGGCGTGACCCCAGCAGCTTGGAACGACCCTGCGCGCGCTAAAGAACTCGCCACCTTGCAACACGGTCAAGGTGCCGACATTATTTACGCAGCCGCAGGTGCGTCTGGTAACGGCGTGATTGACTGGGCGAACGAAACCATGTGCTACAGCGCAGACAGCATGCCAGATAGCGTAGGCATGCGCATGACCCCCATGGGCGGCATTGCTGCCGACATCGCCAAGAGCGAAGCTTATGCAGCTGCCTGTGGTGAAGGCAGTCAACCTGTCTTTTTCATTGGGGTAGATAGCAACCAAAACTTCTTAGGTGATACTGACAATGACCCCAGCACTCTCAACCACGGGCTTACCAGTATGCTTAAACGCGTTGACGTTGCTGCCTCAAACGCAGTTAACGACATTGTAAGCGGTGAGTTTGAAGGTGGCATGGCTATACTAGGTCTTGGTGAAGACGGTGTAGGCTATGCGCTTGATGAATTCAACGAAGCCCTTGTTCCGCAGGAGTTACAGTTAGAGCTCGAGCTCATCACCGACGCCATTATCTCAGGTGAAACGGTTGTGACCGACTTTACCCAGCAGTAGTCACGCGTAACAGCCAAACTTAAGCAACACATTTAGCAACACACTTAGATGTAGGGACGAAACTGCTTCCTACATCTTTTTATGTACCTTCAGTACCGCAAAACTACCCTTTACAGATTCTTTTAGGAAACACAATCTTTTGCCTTAATACCCTTACAATGCAAGTTGGAGGTAGCCGTGTGCAAGGTCAAGATCCCCCATCTGCGTTAGTCGCCACCGAGCCACCCACAGTTGTCTGTGTGGACGCCAACCAGCGTGCGCTCGAGACAACTGTTGCCTCCCTAAATGTCTTGGGATTCCGGGTGTTGGGAACAGCCAATCACGGATTTGAGGCCGTTCGTTTGGTCACTGCCAATGCGCCTGATCTTGTCATTGGCGAAACCACCCTTGCGACGCCTTATGACGGTATTGAGCTTGCTAGCTACTTGTTAACTACGTTTAACATCTCGTTTGTATTTTTGACAGTAGACGTAAGTGATAGCACGTTCCGTAAGGCCCTCGAGGTGTTACCACAAGGCTTTTTAACGAAACCCTGCCGCGATCTAGAACTGCGCAATACTCTCACACTGGCACGCCAACACAACAACCGTCGTCCTAGAGGAACGCGTATGCGGGGCCGTTTAGAAGATGTTGGCGGAGCACTTCAAGCCATGCAACTTTTATCGGTGCTTACACCTTCTGGCAAGTTAAGTTTTGACGATGAAACAGCTATTTATGTCCATAACGGGAATGTGCTTGCCCTCGAGCACCCCAGTGTGGCTAGTGGCAAAGCCCAAGCAGAGGAGGTGCTCGAGTACATAATTCGCCGTGGTCAAGGCAACTTTTTTTTGAGCACCTTAGACGCACCGCCCCAAGCCAAACTCAACGTGGCCATTAAAACGCTTGCGCTTCAACAAATTGGCAATTCTCAAGCACCTCAACCAGAACTCACCTTTGAGGCCCTCAACGCGTCGCTCAAAGATACCCTCAAAGACACCATTGATACCGACGACATGGAAACCATCGTCATCGAGGCATTTAAGCGTACGCAAGTCTAGTGTGCGGCCTCAGTGTAGTGCTTTATTAGGCTTGCTTTGTTGTTGAAACGGCATCTAAAAAAGCTTGTTCCCTATCAAGATGTCCAGATAAGTCAGCATTTGTTGGCGCGTTCTCTGCACGGTCTAGCCAAAAGTCATTCAGAGCCGTTGCGATAGCCGGATCTGTCCGCTGAGTTTGCATATACTGCAAGTAAGCGACAATTGCCCCAGCTTCTTCCCGACAAAAGACCGCTAAGCGGTAACGGCTGTAGTCTTTAGCACTTATCGCCCCATAGCGCTGCGGGTTTATGAGCGTGTCACCGCCGGTGTGTTTGCTAAACGTTTGTCCGTTCACTGGTAGACTCAATACTACCGTGTGAAAGCCGTAGGTTAGCTGAAACGTAGGGTCAGCAGTTACCAGCGTACCTTGTACGTCTGCTACAAGATACGCTGGTAAAAAAAAGCGCAACGCGCCTGCTGACATAAAATTAAGTGCATCTGCATGGCGGTCTAAAAAATCAGCATCTAACTCTGTCCAGTCCCATTTTCCTGCAAAAGATGCAAGGGCTTCTTGGGGTTCATGACCATCCGAACTGCTTTGCAAAAAGGTATCGCCAGGATAGGGCGCATTTGCAAATGCAGTATGAAGTTGCCAAACAAGCTTGCTACTATCCATATATATATCTTGAAACGTTTTTTGGTGAGTTTGGTAGGTCTTCTAGATTTGAACAGCATAGAAGCTAATTATTAATCTAGTCATAAAGCTACCACTGACTCGAGAATCTGTCTAAAAATGCCCTATTCAAGCTTTTATAACGAGTTTGAAATGACACCAAAATACTGAGGGGCGTCCCTATAAAAGTGTCCCATAGTCTAACATACATTGACTCTCAGGTATACTTGCAGCACATAAAAAAAGCGAGCCCGTAAGCTCGCTCTTGCATAATTTTAGTAAATGAAGTATGAATTAGATTAAAGTTTGCCAGCTTGTCTCATTGCGTCCGTCATGGCGTTGCCCATATCACTCGGGGTTGCTGCGACTACGATACCTGCATCTTTCATAGCGGCAATTTTACCCTCGGCAGTACCTTGACCACCAGACACAATGGCACCCGCGTGGCCCATGCGCTTGCCTTTGGGTGCCGTTGTACCAGCAATAAACCCGGCAACTGGTTTGGTCATGTTGGACTGAATCCAGCTAGCCGCTTCTTCTTCAGCGCTACCGCCAATTTCGCCGATCATGATGACACCCTCAGTTTCGGGGTCGTTATTAAACATGTCAAGCACATCAATAAAGTTTGTGCCGTTTACCGGATCGCCGCCAATACCTACTGCAGTTGTTTGACCTAACCCGTTGTTAGTGAGTTGAAACACCGCTTCATACGTAAGGGTACCTGACTTACTCACCACGCCAATTTTCCCGCGTTGGTGAATATAGCCAGGCATAATGCCAATACGGCACTCGTGTGGGGTAATGACACCAGGGCAGTTGGGACCAACCAAGCGGGTAGGTTTACCTTCCATATAACGGCGTACTTTGACCATGTCCATAATTGGAATGCCTTCGGTGATGGTAATAACCAAGGGTATTTCTGCTTCAGTAGCCTCCATAATGGCATCGGCCGCAAAGGGGGGTGGCACAAAAATCACGCTGGCGTTAGCACCGGTGGCGTCCACGGCTTCGTGTACGGTGGCGTAGACAGGCACGTTGACGTTATAGCTGTCACCTCGATCGGGCACACCGGACTGGTCAACCTCACCCTCAAAGGTAGCTGTGCTGCCGGCCCGGCTAGGGTGCACACCCGCCACTACATTTGTGCCATAGGCAATGGACTTGTCAATGTGGAAACTGCCGAACTTACCCATACCTTGAATGAGAAGTTTAGTGTCTTTTCCGACGAGAATACTCATTTGGCTAACTCCACAATTTTTTCTGCGCCATCTTTGAGGCTGTCTGCAGCGACAACGTTGAGGTCGGACGTTTGAATGATCTGTTTGCCTTGTTGTGAGTTGGTGCCCTCGAGCCGCACTACCAGTGGCACAGCTAAACCCACTTCCTGCACAGCAGCAATCACACCATTGGCAATCACATCACAGCGCATAATGCCACCAAAAATATTAACAAAAATGCCTTTAACGCTGGGGTCTTGGGTAATTATCTTGAACGCAGCCGTCACACTTTCGGTACTGGCACCGCCACCAACGTCCAAAAAGTTCGCAGGCTCGCCGCCCACCTGTTTAATAGTATCCATCGTGGCCATGGCTAAGCCAGCGCCGTTCACCAAACAGCCGATGGTGCCATCTAATTTAATGAACGATAGCCCGTATTCACCAGCCTCGAGCTCAGCGGGATCTTCTTCACTTTCGTCGCGGAGCTGGGCAACATCTTTGTGGCGAAACATGGCATTACCATCAAAACTCATCTTGCCGTCTAGGGCAATCACTTGACCGTCTTTGGTGACGACCAGGGGGTTGATCTCGAGCAAATCTGTGTCCCACTCCGTGGCAGCATCTGCAATAGCTCTCAAAAAGCGCATCCCATTTTTGAGAGCCTCACCTTCTAAGCCTAGTCCTAAAGCTAGACGGTGCGCTTGAAACGACGCCAAGCCAACCGCTGGGTCAATAGTTTCACGCAAAATTTTTTCGGGACTGTGTTCGGCCACCTCTTCAATTTCAGTACCGCCTTCTTGCGAGGCCATCACGATATTACGCCCTTGACTTCGGTCAAGGAGAACCGACAAATAAAGCTCAGTGGCAATGTCAATGCCTTGCTCTAAGTACAAGCGGTTGACTTGTTTGCCTTCTTCACCTGTTTGAATGGTCACCAGCGTGCTACCGAGCATCTTTTCAGCTAGTTCGCGCACCTTAGCTTCGGCAGCTTCTACACCACCGCGCAACCCGTCAGTGATGACGTTTACACCAGCGACGTCCGGGTGTTCCTTAAAGCGACCTTTACCACGCCCTCCGGCGTGAATTTGCGACTTAAGCACCACAACTTGATTGCCACTTTCAGTCATCAATGGGCGCACAGCAGCTACGGCGTCATCAACCGTTATGGCCATCTTCCCCAAGGGCACGGCGATACCACGTGCTTTCATGAGTGCTTTGGCTTGGTATTCGTGAATTTTCAACGCAGGCCTCCAAAAAGAAGTAGCTCGTTAACGTTCTTAACGATATCAGCCTCTAGCCTACCTTATTTCGATACTTACCTACACCCTTTATTGCCAAGCTGAACGGTCATATGTGAGTACAGCTAGGACGTCTTTGGCATGTGAAATTTTTGTGAGTAAGCGATGTATCTCTAGTCACAATTTGCTCTACACTATGGGCATGATACGCACTGCCATTGTTGCATTACAACATGTTGACAATCACGAAAATGCTGCCTTGCAAGCTGTTCGTGCTGTATTGAGCCAAGGTGAGTTTACTGAGGTTGACTATTTAGAGGTAGATAGCACCATGTCGGTGATTCGCGCCAGACTCAAAATGCTTGCTGACACCGACGTTGCTGAGCTTATTTTGACCATCGGCGGTATTGGTCTAGACCCCAAAGACCGTGTGACAGAAGCCACTCAAGAGATGATTGAGCGGCCTGTACCGGGGCTAGCTGAGCTTATTCGTCTAACACTTATGAAAAAGAGTCGCCGGGCTGCACTGTACCGCAACCTAGCTGGGGTGCGGCGGCAGAGTATTATCATCAACTTGCCTGCTGAGGCTGAGGCTGCCAAGCTTGCCTGTGAAGCGGTGATTAAGCTTGTACCACAAGCGGTTAAGAGCATTGCGCTCGAGCAAATCTAGCTGATAACCACAACATTATTTCCATCTTATGTATTTGTAAGCTTCTAGAACGCTATCTCTTTAAGGTTCAATCCACGTGCTTAGATACAAACTGCAGCTCAGCTAGCATCAATCTTTGTAAATTTTACATGACATGCTGATACACGCTGCGTAAGTTTGTTGTGACTTACTTAACTCGCATCTACCAATATTGAAACAATCTCAAATGGCAATACCATTATACCTAAAAATCATGTCCTCCACAGCTACTTGACACATCACGTCTTGATTACCTATTTGAGTGTAGTATCGTGTTTTGAAAAGCATTTTGTTGAGGGTGTTTGTTATGACAACATCTACCTAGAAACTGGAGTTTGACATGGATCCAATTATGATCTCGCTGGGCCGACTGGCGATTCGCTGGTATGGCTTTTTAATTGCCTTGGGCGTGCTTTTTGGCACGCTGTGGGCCACCCATGAAGCTAAGAAACGTGACCTAGACGAAAACAAGTTGCTCGACATGGTTGTGTATTTGGTGATCGCCGGGCTCATCGGTGCGCGCCTTGTTTACGTACTTACCAGCCCGTCGCGCTTTTTTGGTCAGGGCGGCAATCCCATCGCTGCGTTTTATGTGTGGGAGGGTGGCATCAGCATTCACGGCGGCATTTTGGGTATTATCTTAGCCACCTGGATTTACTCACGCATTCACAACCTCAACATGTGGTCGTACTTGGATGTGATGACACCAGCCGGGTGCCTAGGCATTATTGGCGGGCGTTTAGGCAACTTTATGAACGGCTCAGATACCACCGGACGGCTCACCGGCTGGCCTATTGGCTTTACCTGGCCAGAACCTGGTACAGAAATATTTGGCGCGTTTGGGCGGGTCATCTTTGGTCAAAACCTGTGGCGCAGCTACCCTGGCACCTGCAGTCTAGGATCAGACGTTAGCTTGACGTCTTGCCTAGCTCAAGGCGGCGAGATTTTGCGTGGACCCGTTCACTTAGCACAGTTCTACGGGCTTTTAGTAGGTGTGATTCTCACCTTTATTATTCTCTGGGCGTTCCGCCGCAGTCAGACGCCGGGCTTTGTATTTTGGCAATTTATTTTGTGGTACTCGGTGCTGCGCTCAGTGATCGAAGAACCCTTCCGCGACAACCCGTTGTTTTGGCGTATTTATCTAGCTGAGGGTGTTGACGCACCCGGTATTGGCTTGCTGACACTCACCCAGATTGCCAGCATCGTGATTATTTTGGTCGCATGTTACATCTTGTTAGTTATGAATCCGGATGAGGTAGACAAACGCGACCGCTTAACGGCGAGGGCAAGAGGGCGTTAACATCGACCTATTACATACCTCATACTAGTTTGACCTCGATGCAGTAAAACCTCGATGCAGTAAAAGCTCAAAGTATTAAGAGGTATTTTTAAACCAGATGCCACCAGTCGTAATCAAGACTGTGACGGGCATCTGGTTTTTTCATGGCTTCACAGAAATATCATTCCCCAAATTTCCGTAAGCTAGCTTACCTCTTTTTAATTTCAAAAGCTCCACAATCCTAGTCGTGTCAGCAAGGGTGTGTCAGTAAGATTGACACCTCTGCTAATTCATACTAAGCATGTCAACAAGTAGGCATACTAACGAGTATGTAGTTACGGGGGGTAACTACCAGAATCGTGTTACTGAACTTATATTGCTGAAAGGTGTTTCGGTAACGCTATCTCGTTCAACACTTCAATAGCTTGATACTTGCATATGCGTGCTTAGAAATCAGACGAATTAGCGAACTTTTGCCATAACGCTGGCAGCATCTATCTTTATTCCCATCACTATCTATACATAAACCCATGTCTAGGCATCCCTAAAGGAGCAGAGCCATGTCTACTCGAGCTGTGTCAGGTCCACCTCAACCCATCCAAACATCACAAAACGTGACTTCAAAACTCAGAATCAAGCATATTGATGTTGTTAAAGGCATCTCGATTGTGCTGGTTGTGTTTGGCCACAACTGGCTTGTTTTACACGATTCTGGCGAGCTTTACCATATTGGGCTTTCGTTTAGAATGCCCCTTTTCTTTTTTGTATCGGGCATCTTTTTTCGGCCCAATGTGCCTTTTGGACAACTTGTCAAAACTAAAGCAGACGCACTCCTCAAACCTTATGCGGTGACACTCGGCATTTTATCGGTGTATCAGATACTCCTTTTGCAAGAACCTGCGTTCAGGATTTATGCAGGCATTCTCTATGCAGGTGGAGAGACCATCTTTTGGCTACCCATGTGGTTTCTAACGCACCTTTTTGCAGTTTTTTTACTAAGTTGGGCAGTCATTAGATACACTCAGTTAGACGCGCGCAACCTAGGGTTCAAGCTTGTCTTCATGAGCGCGCTCATTACAACGGGGTATTTGTTTACAGCCCACCTTTGGCCGCAGTTTGTCAACCACTATTCAACCCACTTTATGTGGCACGACCGACCCTTACTGCGCACGGGACTACCGTTTAGCACAGATATTTTGCTCATTAGCAGTTTCTTTTTTTTGAGTGGCTTTTTGCTGCGCACTAACGTCAAACAGTTTCAAGTTCATTGGGGCTACGTGCTGCTTGCGAGTGTTGTTTTTATAGGTTTGCACGCTCGCTTTGACTACGCGCTTGACCTCTTCAAACGGCGTTACGATCACTTGCTGATAACTACAGTGCTGGCGTTTGCAGGCATCTATTTGACCTTGAGCGTGGCGTGGTTGGTGAGTAAGGTGAGGCTGCTCGAGCGCCTCCTCTCTTACACCGGCCAGCAAAGTCTGTTTGTGCTTATTTTCCACTGGTACTTACAAAAGAAAGTCTTCGATGTTCTCATCAATAGTATTGGCTTAGAGTCCCAGCTAAGTGCGGTGCTGTCACTTGTGGGCGCGGTACTTGGCTCACTTATTATTGCCGAGATCATTAACAGTAGCCCCTACCTAGCCATGTGGTGGCGACCCTGGAAACTTGTAAAGGGGAAACTGGTCAAAGGGCGGTTTGCAACATCAGCATCATCGGCACCGTCCACCCGCCCACGCACCTCAGCACGCGCCCGCGCAACGCATGTTAATGTGCGCGCGTCGCAAGTCATGACCGAGCTAACCTTCGCCCAACAAAACATGCAAGCGCTTAAACGGACCTACACAGGTTAGACAGTCCTTTAAAATCGGCTTAAACCAACCGCATCACATGCCTCTTGCTTGAACTGGTAGGCTAGGAATCATGATGTGCTATTTAATAATGCGTGTGAGTGGCTCGAGGCTCGCACACCTACAAATTTATGATGAGTGTCGTAAGAAAATTAGCGTTATCAAACTAGGTGATGTTGCTCGAGGATGTCCATAATGGCATTACCCAAACCGCTAGCTGTGGTGATCTTTGCAGCTGGGCAGGGCACTCGCATGAAATCCAACGTCCTCAAAATGCTGCACAAGGCTGCTGGCAAGCCCTTGTTGGGGCATATGATTGACATTGCTCGACGTCTGTCACCAGAAAAAATTATTGTTGTAGTTGGTCACCAAGCTGAGGCCGTCAAGCAAACGTTCGCAGGTGCCGACGACCTCAGTTTTGTCTTGCAAGCGGAGCGCCTTGGCACAGGTCACGCACTCAAACAAGCCAAGCCCTTGCTCGAGGATTTCGAGGGGTCGATCTTAGTCTTAAATGGCGACGGACCCTTACTCCTCAAACAGCAAACCTTAGATAATCTTCTTGATGCCCAACCTGAAGACGGCATGGCGGTACTCACTTGCCACACCGGTAACCCAACTGGGCTAGGTCGTATTGTGCGCGATGATAGCAGCCAAGTGACAGCCATTGTTGAAGAAAAAGACGCTGATGATACCCAGCGGGCCATTCAAGAAATCAACACGGGTATTTTTATTTTTAATGCGCGTGTGCTAACGTTTCTAGACAAGCTTTCCAATGACAACGCGCAAGGTGAGTACTACATTACAGAGCTAGTTGCGTTGTATTTAGAAGCAGGCTTACCCGTCACCGCACTTATGCGCCATGATGAAGACGAGCTCCTCAACTGCTTGGTAAATGACCGTACCCAACTTGCCAAAGTTGAGCGCTTACTGCGCGACCGCATTCGCAATCACTGGCTCCAAGCTGGCGTGACCATGATTGCGCCTGAGCAAACCTTTATTGATGAAACTGTCACTCTAGCAAAAGATGTCATTCTTTATCCAGGCGTGTGGCTCATAGGCAATACCCACGTGGGTGAGAGGGCTGTGATTATGCCGCATGCTGTGCTAACGGATTGTCAGGTAGAGGCTGGGGCGGTTGTAGCTGGTGGGCACGTCAGTTCCAAGCAAAAGCTTCAGTAAAAATTGAGCTTACTAGAGCTTATCCATTAAACTGGATCTAGAGGTAGCATCGAACCGTGCTGTACTTTGAGTGGGATCCAACCAAAGCCACTAGTAATTTGCACAAACACAGCGTATCTTTCAAGGAAGCAAGTAGCATCTTTGCTGATTCTCTCTCTTATACATTCAATGACCCAGCCAACTCCTATGATGAAACGCGTCTACTAACAATTGGATTAGCTTCAACAAGGAAGTTATTGATTGTTTCACACACTGAGTGCCAAGGCAAAATTCGCATTATCAGTGCACGAAAACTCACCAAGAAAGAGCGTGAATTTTACGAAAGGGGCTATTAATGTTATGGATCATGATGACTTAAAACCTGAATATAACCTGAGCACACTGGGTAACGCTGTGAGAGGAAAATAC
>JBCCBI010000161.1:0-11675 GCA_039034155.1 Deinococcota bacterium
ACACTCACGGTCTCAGCATTTTGCTGAGGCTTTTTTTTAGGTGTGATCTGGTTGTTGATACCTGTAGCAGTTTCAGGATACGTTCCCCCACACTAAGTGGGTTTATTTTGACTCGCATAGCTGGCATCTGAAGTTGCTCCAGCAACTTTAGACGGAAACGCTACTGCAACTAGGCAAGCTGATGTCAGGGGCGGCAATTTCACAATAATAATTGCAGTACCCCAAGCCTGGCGTGCTCCACAATGCCTTGGCCAATGAATGTATTGCTACACAAAGAAAACCTAAACAAAGGAAAACCCAAGCTCACAGCTTGGGTCATGGATACAACCAACATATAAGTTGGTGCCGAGAGCGGGACTTGAACCCGCACGCCTTCTCAGGCAACAGATTTTAAGTCTGCAGCGTCTACCAATTCCGCCATCCCGGCAGGGCGTGGTATTACAATGCTGGGTAAGTATAAGGGGCTGAGCTAGTAGACGTCAACTCTGTGGAGATGAGTGTGAGGTTTTGAGCGTTGTTGAACTGGTAGGTTGAGGTGCTCGAGCTCTGTACGACTATCTATCTTTACAGCTGGGCTCGAGCACCTGGCAACTAGCTAACGCTAAGCAAAGTAAGCTTCTGCACTCGTCCGGTCTTGCGCTCGTTTGTCATCATCCCAGCCAAGGCTATCACCGAGTAAATCAGTGACTTTAGGAATAGCTTTGTGAGTGGCATCACTATCCAAGAAACCTAAACGAATGCGCCGCGCTAGAAAGTCGCGGGTGCTTCGTGACGCTTCGTGTTGAGCGGCATAGACAACCTCAGCCTCTAAAAAAGGATGACCCTCTACCAAGCGGTCAAGGTGACCTGGTGCCAACACGTCACTAGCTTGGTCGCCATACGCACGGCTTAAATAGCTGGCAACATCAATGTCAATCTTAAACTGATCTTGTAAGTCGCTAGCAAGTGTAGGTGTGTAGCGCTTTGCGCCAACTAGCTTGAGGGTCTCGGTTTGCGAGCCGCGGTCCACGGTTAAGCCGCCTACCTTAATAACCTCATCCACCGTATCTAGTGCCATCTTGCGGTAGGTTGTCCACTTGCCGCCCGCAATTGTAACGAGGCCAGAATCACTGACGTTAATCACGTGATCGCGTGAAAGTTGGGCGGTATCGGCAGCTTTCGGGTCAGACACCAGCGGACGCAAGCCTGACCAGCTCGAGAGAACATTTTCGCGGGTAGCAGGTGTGGCAAAGTATTTGCGCAAATGCCGCAAGATGTACTCAATGTCGTCTTCAGTTGCTTGTGGGTTGGCTTCAATATTTGCTGGATTATCGGTTGTACCGACTAGGGTGTGATCCAGCCATGGGAGCAAAAAGAGCACCCGACCGTCTTCGGTTTCAGGGATGAGCAAGCCGGTCTCAGGTGGCGAAAATGATTTATCTAAAATAATGTGTACACCAGAGCTAGCACTGAGCATTTTGACTGCGCTGGGGTCATCCATATGGCGGATGCCGTCGGTAAAGGGACCCGTAGCATTGACCACAACTTTTGCTTGAATGTCCCAACGGTCGCCTGTGAGGCTGTCGTGAACGCTGGCACCCGATAATTTTCCGTTATCTTTGGTTAAGCCTGTGACCTCAATGTGGTTGGCAACGGTTGCGCCTTCCTCAGCAGCGGTGAGGACAAGGGCAATATTCATGCGCGCGTCATCAAACTGCCCGTCATAGTAGAGGACAGCTCCGCGCAGTCCTTCAGGTTGCAGCATAGGGAAGCGGTTAAGAGCCTCCTTAGCATCTACAAAACGGCTTGGGGCGAGGTTAGCTTTGCCTGCTAGGGTGTCGTAGAGTTTAAGCCCGGTTAGGAAATAGGGCACTTGGAGGACGTTGTAAAGGGGTGTGACGATAGCTAGGGGCTTGGCTAGATGTGGTGCAATTTTAATGAGTACCGCGCGTTCTTTTAGGGCGTCTCGCACGAGGTTAAACTGGCTGCGGTCAAGTTGCTTGACGGCTTTTTCAAGATAGCGTACGCCGCCGTGAATGAGCTTGGTACTGCGGCTGCTGGTACCAGCAGAAAAATCATCCCGCTCGAGCATGGCAACTTTAAGTCCACGCGTGGCAGCATCTAGCGCAACGCCTGCGCCTGTGGCCCCTCCACCGATGACGAGGACATCAAAACTATCACTTTTGAGTTTATCAACATGAGTTTCTCGGTTCATCTTTCCCCCTTAGGGTATGAGCTAGCTAAGTGCTTTGCAATATTAAAGATATTTATAAATATAAACGCTTAGGGTTTGTTTACAAGTTACATGTGACCTCATCAAGGTGT
Organism: Deinococcota bacterium; assembly: GCA_039034155.1. Taxonomy (GTDB): domain Bacteria; phylum Deinococcota; class Deinococci; order Deinococcales; family Trueperaceae; genus JBCCBI01. The sequence goes on from JBCCBI010000161.1 coordinate 2,305, forward strand.
TGGACTTGAGTCTGGGGTAATAACTAGCGCCTCGAGTTGAGAGACACACACGCTATAAAACTATCTTGTCGTCAAGGTTGCATAGGATAAAGCCAACAATTTAAAGGCGGGTTGGCGAAGATTGTGTTTATGGATATGCCTTAATAGTGTCTAAGAACTATGTTCCCAATCAGCCGCACGGCTTACAGCGCGTTGCCAGCTCGAGCGCAACCTCTCGCATTCGCTACCATCCATACTTGGTTCAAAGCGCGTATCTTCTTGCCAAAGGGCTTTAAGTTCGTCTTTACCTGACCAGAAGTTGGTTGCTAGCCCAGCTAAAAAAGCTGCACCTAGTGCAGTCGTTTCAGTCACTTTGGGGCGCACGACCGGCACACCTAAAATGTCTGCTTGAAACTGCATGAGTAAGTTATTTTGCGACGCACCGCCGTCTACTCGCAGTTCAGCAAGGGGTGTGCCGCTATCTTTTTCCATTGCGCCAATAACATCTGCCACTTGGTAAGCAATGCCTTCAAGGGACGCCCTAGCAATGTGTGCTGCGCTGCTACCCCTAGTCAGTCCAATCATCAGCCCACGTGCGTATTGATCCCAATGGGGCGCACCTAGCCCAGCAAACGCAGGCACCAAGTACACGCCGCCGTTATCGTCTACGCTGGCTGCTAGCGTTTCAACATCTTCTGAATGGCGGATGATCCCGAGGCCGTCGCGGAGCCACTGCACGACTGCACCGCCGATAAAAATGCTGCCCTCGAGTGCGTAATTCAGCGTATCCTGATGTTGCCAAGCAACTGTGCTCAGCAGTTGATTTTGTGAAGTCATGGGCTTATTACCTGTATTCATGAGCATAAAACAACCTGTGCCATAGGTGTTTTTGCCCTGCCCAGATTCAAAGCAAATCTGTCCAAAACTGGCAGCTTGTTGGTCGCCGGCCATACCCGCAATGGGTACGGGATTACGGAAGGCTTCGTGGCTAGCTTCACCGTAAACCTCAGAGCTCGAGCGCACCTCGGGGAGCATTTGCTTGGGAATCTTAAACAGCTCCAAGACTTCATCATCCCAGGTCAGATCATGAATGTTAAAGAGCATGGTGCGGCAGGCGTTAGACACATCAGTCACATGGACTTTGCCCTCAGTAAGCTTATAAACCAGCCAACTGTCCACCGTGCCAAAGGCAAGCTCGCCAGCTTCTGCCCGGTCCCGTGCACCCTCAACATTATCCAAAATCCAAGCGAGTTTACTGCCGGAAAAGTAGGCGTCTAGCACAAGTCCGGTTTTAGCTTGAATCATTTGGGCGAGGCCGTCATCTTTAAGTTTGTCTACAAACTGAGCCGTGCGGCGATCTTGCCAAACGATGGCGTTACAGATAGGCTGCCCGGTGGTTTTATCCCAAACAATCGTCGTTTCACGTTGATTGGTGATGCCGACAGCGGCAATATCACCCGAGTGGAGGTTGGCACTGGCAAGGGCTTCGGTAGCTACCCCAGACTGGGTTGACCAGATTTCACTGGCGTCGTGCTCAACCCAGCCTGGCTGGGGGAAAATTTGTCGAAATTCTTTTTGAGCCACACTTTTAATGGTGCCCCCACGGTCAAAGACAATCGCCCTCGAGCTAGTTGTTCCCTGATCTAGGGCCATGATGTAATCCGCCATGCATGATCCTCCTTAATATTTTGTGTCAATCGTATTCTCAAAAATAGAGTTAAGCCTGTAATAAGTGGTTTTTAAGTGATGTGACGCTCGAGTGTGAACGTCACACATATTATTTAGAGTTTTATCGTTTGGATTTTATAACTAAATATTTTAGTGCTTTCATCAAATATGCTTCTCTGATGCTCGAGCAAGAGCACAGGATTACTTTTAATAGCAACGTCACGACTAATAGCAACGTCACGACTTGCTAATACACACACGTTGTCTGATGTTCTCTCCCTATCCCCCTTTCTCCCCATCTCCCTTTCATGATTGCATGAGGCACCTGTAGCGGCATCTCGTGTAACCGCCACGAAGAACCACTACCGCAAAAACGCGAAAAAGGGTGGCCACGAAGACCACCCAAATGTCAGGAGTAAAGATTAAACCTTACTCACCTGTCCACTGTCTAAGGAGTTCGTCGTAAGGAACTGCAATAGGTGCTTCAGGTTCGCGTTCCGCTTTAGGGGAACCAGGTTGGCTAAGCCAGTATTCGCGGTCACGAACTTCGTTCATGATGGGGCCGCAAACAGGCAAGTTAGCGCGCTCGAGGCGTTCCATAATGCCGTCTTGCTGCTGCGCGAGGTTGTCCAGCGCTTCTTGGGCAGTAGCTTCACCAGTGATTGCTTGCGAAATATTCTGCCACCACAGTTGGCTCAAGCGGGGGTAATCTGGCACGTTGGGGCCAGAGTCGGTCCACATGAACTCAACGGGCGAACGGTAAAACTCCACAATGCCGCCATATTGACCAATGTTCTCGGTGAGGTAGTCAGCTTCAACAGTTGAGCGGCGTACGGGGGTGCCGCCAACGAGGAACTTCTCGAGCGACACTGTCTTGGAGCTAGCAAACTGCGCCCACAACCACGCAGCATCGCGCTGCTCTGCGGGTACGTTTTGCAAAATGGTCCATGAGCCAGCGTCTTGGTAGCCGACTTTCATGCCGTCGTCCCAATAGCGCCCGCGTGGGGTAGGTGCAACGCGCCATTTGAGACTACCGTCATCGTTCACAACCGGGTTACCGGGTTCGCGGAAAGATGGATCAGAAAGCCAGGTGATGTACTGGAATACACGTTGGGCAACGTAGCCTTCAGCCGGTACAGGACCAGCTTCTGACCACGTGATAGACGCAGCTTGAGGCGGCGCATATGCAGTGAGCCAGTCAATGTAGGTTTGTAGCGCATACACAGCAGCAGGGCCGTTAATGGCACCGCCGCGAGTCACATCGCTGCCAGCTGGGTGACAGCCTTCCACGCGAATGCCCCATTCATCAACGGGAATACCATTTGGAATGCCAATGTCACCTACGCCAGCAATGCTCATCCACGCGTCGGTAAAGCGCCAGCCAAGTGACACATCGCGGCGACCATAGTCCATGTGGCCATAAACTTTCACACCATCAATGGTGCCGTCGCCGTTCACTTCGTTGGTGAAAAAGTTAGCGATGTCTTCATAAGCAGCCCAGTTCACAGGCACACCAAGCTCGTAGCCATAAATGTCCTCAAACTGCGCCATAATGTCTGGGTCAGTAAACCAGTCATAGCGGAACCAGTAGAGGTTGGCAAACTGCTGACCAGGAAGTTGCAACTGGTTGCCTTGATAATCTTGCCCAAATTCTGGGTTGAGCCAGTCATCTAGGTCGAGGAAGGGATTAGTGATGGCCTCACCCTCACCGGCCATGTACTCGGTTAAGTTCACAGCGCTGTCATAGCGCAAGTGAGTACCAATCAAGTCAGCGTCATTAACATAAATGTCATAGATAATTTCGCCAGAGTTAAGTTGCGTTTGCAAGCGGGCAACGACATCACCTTCACCGATGATGTCGTGGGTGACGTTAATACCGGTGAGCTGCTCAAAGGCATCTGTTAGTACATCGCGCTCGTAAACATGGGTGCGAATGTTTTCTGCCACCGAGTTAATTTCCATACCACTAAAAGATTCACTAGCTGTGACAAACCAGCACATCTCTTGCAACTGCTCGTCGCGGCTAATTGCGCTGCGGGCGAACATCTCGTCAATGAGCGATTCGGCAACGGACGTATCTAGCCCTTCGCAGTGGTTTTGATCTTGAGCCTGACCCGTGGGCGTGAGTGAGAGTGCGCCAGCGAGCAACATCACAAACATACTTGTAATGACTGCTGTCAATCGTTGATGCATGTATGCCTCCTTATAGCTAAACATATAAACCTAAAAACCGTAAACCTAAAAACTTGAAGCTTGTTCTCTGAAATGACTATGAACACATTGCGGCTATCCATCTTGCTACTAACCTTGAAGGATAAACCCAGAACGTGACTCCTTTCCCACGAGCCAGATGTGTTGCAAAGTAAGTGGCTCGAGCCTCACTAGCAGCTAGCCTCACTAAATAACCCTTAACTTGAACTTAAACCAGCACACTATAATCTGATGACACAACATCACCACGTTTGTGCGCGGCCTAACCCCAACCCACCATCACCAAAATCCATACAAGTGCAATGGCTACGGCGTACCACAAGTTACCCAGCGAAATATTCGGAAAAATTGCTAGCGTGAGAACCATGATACCAATAAAGCTAATAACACTCAAGAAAAACTTAGCGCCCCGCGTTGTTGTAATAGGTAAAAACCCTTGGCGTTCATGGGTGGGCGAAAGAATGTCCCACAAGGTCATGATGGTCAGCGCAACACCCAAACCACTAAAAAAGATAGCGGTGGGCTGCGTCCAATCCATCCAAGCTAAGTTGATGTTGAGCGTACCTGTAAAAAATCGCCCTACAGCAGTGCCGACAACTGGCCACGGAATGGGTAACCAGAAGCCCAAAGCTAAGGTAACAACAACACTCATAACGGCACTGAGCAAGATAAGTGCAATAACCTGTGCACGCGATAAATTAACCATCAGACACGCCCCAGTGCAAAGCCTTTAGCAAGGTTGTTGCGTACAAAGTAGATAAGCACTGCACCTGGAATAAGTGTGAGTACGCCTACTGCTGCAATAAGTCCCCAATCCCAGCCCTCAGCCCCGAGGCTGGCAGTAAGCGCCACAGCTAGCGGGCGGGCGTCGGTACGGGTGAGGCTGCTGGCCATAATGACCTCGACCCAGGAAAACATAAATGAGAAAAAAGCTGCCACACCGATGCCAGGTGCAATAAGCGGCATAAAAATTTTAAAGAAAAAGCCGGGGAAGCTGTAGCCATCTACATAGGCTGTTTCGTCGATAGCTTTGGGAATACCCGACATAAAGCCCTCTAAAATCCAGACGGCGAGGGGAATACTGAACAGCGTGTGGGCAAGCGCCACTGCCCAATGAGTATCAAATAAGCCCAAGCCTTCGCGTCCGTAGAGTTGTACAAAAGGCAGTACAAAAATGGCTCCCGGGGCCATGCGGTTGGTGAGTAACCAAAAAAACAAGTGGTGGTCGCCACGAAATTTGTAGCGCGAAAATGCGTATGCAGCAGGTAGTGATACGATTAACGTGATGATGGTATTGATAAATACATAGACAAGCGAGTTAACGAACGCGCTGCGCCAAAAGTCATCTGTAAAGATGGCTTGATAGTTTTGTAAGGTAAACGTTTGAGGAATAAAACTGCGTATGCTCAAAATTTCATCCGTTGTTTTGAACGACATTGACAGCATCCATAACAAAGGCAGCGCTAAGAAGATGTAGTACAGTGTCATGCCTAAAAACGTTATAAAGCGTCGCATTTAAGCCTCCTGAACGGGGGTACTATCACTGCCGACATTAGTGAGTACCTGAAAAAACACATAGCTAATAATCAAAATAATGTAAAAGTACACCAATGACATAGCTGCTGCGGGACCAAAGTTGAAGGCTATTGCCTCAGTGACTACAACATCACTTAGAAACGACGTGGCATTGCCTGGGCCGCCGCCCGTAACCACAAAAGGTTCAATGTAAATCCTAAAGGAATCCATAAACCGCAACAAAATACCAATGGTCAGCACGCTTCTGAGGCGTGGTAAGGTAACGACCCAGAAAGTTTTCCAGCGACTTGCGCCATCAATACGAGCGGCCTGAAAGTAGGCGTCTGGAATGGCGTTCAAGCCGGAATAGCACAATAGTGCAATTAAAGGTGTCCAGTGCCACACATCCATAACGACAACCGTTGCCCAAGCGTCAAAAGGTTTCAGGGAAGCGTCGTAGTTGTAGTTGAATTGGTCAAAGATAACCGGGACAAGCCCAAGGTCATCACGAACAAAAACCCGCCAAATAATACCCACAACCTGCCATGGAATGAGCAGGGGCAAGCCAATGGTGATAAGACTAGTGGTTGCGCCAATACCCTTTTTGGGCATGCCGAGGGCAACAAGAATGCCTAGTGGTACCTGAATAACCAAAATGACAAACGAAAAAATAAATTGCCGGGCAAGTGCACCAGTAAAAAGATCATCTTGCCATACGTTGCGGTAGTTTTCGAGCCCCAACCAAAGTGATGGAAGTCCAGGAAATTTATCAATAAACGAGTAGTTAATAACTGTCATAAACGGAATAAATGCGTTCACGGCCATCACTGCTAGGGCGGGAATTAAAAAAAACCAAGCCCGCTGGTTGACTTGCTTCATACTGCCACCTGTGTTTCTAGGCGCTTACCGCCATCTTTACGACTGCTGTAAAGAAGTACCTTGTCGTGAGGGAAATGGACGTAAACGGTTTCCCCAGCCTGCAAGGGGCTTTCTTCCGGGACAATGGCTTTTAACTGAAGGCTGTCGCTAGCAAGCTCGAGCATCAGCGCATTACCCGTGAGCATGGTGCGGGTAACGGTTGCTGCGAACCACCCCTCGTGAGCGTCTTTACTTACTTGTATGTACTCAGGTCGAATGCCCACCTGTACACTACTACCCTCAACTAGGTCAGTTGCTAAAGCTAAATGATAATCAGCGAGTTGAATGCCACTAACAACAACCTTACCCTCAAACAAATTCATGCCTGGACTGCCGATAAAGTAACCTACAAACGGCGCAGCAGGTTGGGTGTGAAGCTCTTCAGGGCTAGCTGTTTGTAAGGCTTCACCCGCGTCCATCACGGTGACTTGGTCAGCAAAGGTAAGTGCTTCGTGCTGGTCGTGGGTCACATAAATCATGGTGAGGTTTAAGCGTTGGTGAAGTTCTTTGAGCTTGCGCCGCAAGTGCCACTTTTGGTGGGGGTCAATAATGGTTAAAGGTTCGTCAAACAATACCGCTGTGGTGTCTGAGCGGACAATGCCACGACCCATTGAAATACGTTGTTTTTCAGCTGCACCTAGACGGTTGGCACGCTTTTTGAGGTAGGGGGTGAGCTCGAGCATTTCTGCAACGGCGCGCACATTGCGATCAACCTCAGCTTCGTCCACCCCACGATTGCGCAGAGGAAACGCGAGGTTGTTGTAAACGTTTAAAGTTTCATAAACCACCGGAAACTGAAACACTTGGGCGACGTTGCGTTCGCGTGGAGATTGCGCGGTTACATCTTGTCCATCGATTAATACCTGACCCTCGCTAGGTTTGAGTAGACCGGAAATAATTTTAAGTAACGTTGTTTTGCCACAGCCAGAGGGGCCCAGAAGCGCACTTGCTACGCCATCTTCCCAAGTGAGGTTAATGTCTCTGACAGCATAGGTGGTGCCGCCGTCGTAGCTGTGGGCAACATTCACCAATTCAACGGTTGCCATACTTAATCCCCTCTAACCGCTTTAGCACTAGCAACTAGCTCCCCAGAGGGTACAAAAATATGCATGTAGTCGCTGTTTAAGTGCACGGTGACAGCCTCAGCTAGATCAAAGTGACCAACATCTTGACTTAGTGCGGTGAGGTTAATGCCCTCATGCTCCAAGTGCACGGTGGTATCTGAGCCAACAATTTCTGCTAAGGTCACGGTGGCAGGTATAGATGTCCAAGTAGCCCCGTGAAATGCGGGGTTATTTGCATTTATATGAGTCACACCAATATGGTGTGGGCGAATACCCACAACGTAGTCGCCGGGTGTGAGGCTAAGCTCTAACGTACCCACAGCAACCTTGACATCATCTGAGATGACGAGCTGCTTATCGTGAACTGTGGCAGGTAAAAAATTCATCGGCGGGTCACTAAAATAGCGCCCAGAGGCGATTTGATTGGGCCGCAAGTAGACACTGCGAACATCCCCCATTTGAATAATGTGACCGTCATCTAAAATGGCCGCGTGACTGGCCATGGTGAGTGCGTCAAGGGGTTCAGGCGTGGCGTAAACGAACATGGCCTCACTTTCACTGGCAATGGTTTTTAGTTCTAGCCGCAAGTCTTCACGTAATTTATAGTCAAGGTTACCGAGGGGCTCATCTAGCAAAATAAGCTTGGCGTCTTTGGCAAGCGCCCTGGCAACCGCCACGCGCTGCTGCTGTCCGCCACTGAGTTGTTGCGGCAAACGGTCTAAAAACTCACTGATGCGCACTTGTTCAGCTACTTCGTGAACACGAGCTTTAACTGCGCTAGCATCCCAACCGGCTACTTTAAGTGGCGACGCAATATTATCAAAAACTGTCAGCGACGGATAGTTAATAAACTGTTGGTAGACCATTGATACGTTACGTTTGCGCACGTGCACGTTGGTGACATCTTCACCGTCCATAAACACGCGCCCGCTATCGGGTTTTTCAAGTCCCGCCATAATGCGTAGCAAGGTTGTTTTGCCGGCACCTGTTGGCGCAATGAGTGCTAAGAACATGCCTGGTTCTAGACTCAGGTTGAGGTCACGACATTTAACGTTGTTACCGTAGCGTTTGTTGATGTGCTCGAGCCGCAATCCCACTGAGGCAACACTCCCTTAAAACAAATTCACGCGTCATTGTTTAGTTAACATGTGGTTATTGACATTATGTATACAGCAATTGTTAGATGTCATGCAATTTACAAAAGTCCCGCAACAACCTTAATAAGTGCGTTGCCGAGGGTGCGGTGCTGCTCAGCCTCGAGGTGAACACCATCTATTGGGCTTGTGGTAATGACGGAACCGGCATCAAAAAAAGCGCAATTATGCTGCTCGGCAACATCAGCTAAGTGTTGGGCTAAACCTATGGCTTTGTCCTCAGCGCCTGCAAACTTGTCTTGCATAGTGCCGGTAGCAGCTTGAGGTGCGGGTGGCGCAATAATTAAAATAGGTGACACCGTCATACTAGGTTCAATAGGCGCGCTACGAATAGCACGTACCAAGTGGGCAACACCTTGTGCTGCATGCCACGCAGTATGGGGGTGCATGGATTGAAAGTCGTTGGTTCCCAAAAACAAGATAACCAAGTCCAAAGGTGAATTCACTTCAATGCGTTGCTCGAGCCCAACAATGCCCGCTCTACCAGACTTAAAAGGATCTTCCCAAACAGTACGCCGACCGTTGAGGCAGTCTTCAATAACGCGCACGGGTTGCTCGAGCTGGGCTTCAAGGATGTTTGGCCAACGTTGCCCGAAGGGAAGGCGCTCACGTGTACCGGGTATTATTCCCCAACTTAGTGAATCGCCATACACAAGTACCTGTTGCATTGACCGCTCCCATACCAAACTTCTTCGTACATACCACAAAGGGTATAGCTCTAAGGACTCAGGGTTGTTTTGGATGATATTTATCTAGGTGTGTTTAACGCTTGCAACCATACCGTAAAGCGTGAACATGAGTCAACTCCGTTGGACATCTGTTCAAAAAGTTGCTAGAGTGATTTAACACACGAAAAGATACC
>JBCCBI010000162.1:0-11561 GCA_039034155.1 Deinococcota bacterium
GATTATTGTGACTACACCGTAGACCGCTGGGACCAAGCGCGGGTTGCTGAATCTGCCAATAGCGGGCGCAGCCCAACTTGGCCGGAATTGCGTTTAAGTTCTAATGAGCGTGAAGCCGGGCGCAGTGAAGATTACTTTTTAGAGTTACGCACCGTAACAGATGGTGATAGTAGAGATTACCGCTGCAACGTGAGCCAAGACTTGTGGCAGGCTGCTGATGAAGGCTCGAGGTGGTCTCTTGAGGTAGGTGCGGTTGCGGGTGAACCTCGTTGTGACAGTCTTGCACCTGTACGTTAAGACTTATTTTGAATCCTTACTACGAAGATTCGTTGCTCAGGGTTATCACAAATGAGTTTATGATGCCTCGGTAGAAGCCTCCAATGAGAGTCGAAAATCATCTTAGACTGGCTTTATGTATGAGGCTTTAAAACCTTGGCTTTTTCGCAGCGATCCGGAAACCGCTCACGATGTGACGATGAGGTTGCTCGAGTGCAGCAGCAATCACCCTGGCGCACTTAGGCTTATTTCGTGGTTATTTGAAAAACGTGACCCACGGCTCGAGGTTCACCGCTTTGGCCTTAGCTGCCATAACCCTGTGGGGTTAGCCGCAGGGTTTGATAAAGATGCCAGAGCTACCGCAGCCTGGCCAGCGATGGGCTTTGGCTTTGTAGAGGTAGGTAGCGTCACCGCCCTCGCCCAACCCGGCAACCCTCAACCGCGTTTGTTTCGTTTGCCAGACGACGAAGCCCTCATCAACCGGTTTGGTTTTAATAACGATGGTGCGCGGGAGGTTGCTACTCGTTTAGCGCGTCAGCGTGAACACGTGAATGTGCCTATTGGCGTGAACATCGGTAAGTCTAAAGTTGTACCGCTGGAAGATGCTGTAAGTGACTATTTGGATTCACTAAAGTTACTTTGGAGCGTTGCGGACTACATCACCATCAATGTAAGTTCACCCAACACAGTAGGTTTACGCGATTTGCAGCGCCGTGAGTACGTTGATGACTTGCTCGCGCCAATAGCTGAGTTCATCGACCAGCAGCCTGAAACAAAACCGTGGTTTGTCAAAGTTACGGTAGATGCGCCAAATGACCAACTTGACGCGGTGCTGGCGAGTTGTGAAACACACGCGGTGACAGGTGTCATCATGAGCAACACGACCGTGGATAGGGAAGGTTTACATAGTCCCCATCACCTTATCCAAGAAGCGGGTGGTTTGTCGGGTAAACCCTTAGCTGAACGCGGGTTAGAGGGAATTAAAGCCATCAAACAACGTGCACCAGACTTGGGCATTATTGCTGTTGGTGGTATCAGCAGTGCGCAGGATGTGATCGACCGAATGCGGGCTGGAGCGTCGTTGGTGCAGCTTTACACCGGGCTGGTGTATGAAGGGCCATGGGTGTTGAAGAAAATTTGTGAGGGCCTGCTCGAGTACGTCATTCGTGAACAGCTCATCAGCCTCAGTGAAATCATCGGTGCAGACGTTTAGCTACCCGGTTAATTAGTGACTATGTTGCTTAGCTACTGGGTTGAGGCTGCATCAACATCACTTTTTCGTAACGGATAGCGCCAGGCTGCGTAACCCATGAGCACAAAACAACAGGCGGCAACGGGCCCAACCATCGTCTGAATAGCGTTGATAGCACGTGTACTTTGAGTGGCTAGCTCGGCATCAAAGCCAGCGCGTGCCAGTACTTGACCGTTGGCAAACACGCCGATGGCAAACGATGTTTTTTGTGCCAAGCTAAAGCAGGCATACAACAAGCCACTTTGGGCATCACTAGATGTTTTATTAGAAGTTGCTGTGACTGTATCAGGCAGCATCGCCCAAGGAAAAAGCAGCACCGCACCTAAGCCCATACCAGCCGCTAGTGCCAAGAGTCCAAACGGCAAGCTGATGCCAGCAGGTAAAGGCAATTGTGTGACTAGCACTAAACTTGTGGCTAGGACAACTGCACCGCAACTGAGGGCTCGAGCTTTATCCCATTTCTTCGCAAGATACGTCCACAGCGGCATACTCAAAGCGGCAGCAATAAACAATACACCCAAAGCTACGGTTGCCTGCTCGGGGTTGAGTGATAACGCAGCATCCAAATAAAACGGCAACATCGACGCCACAATGCCAATGCCTAGCGTCGCCAACACAAAAATGAGCACCACTTGAGGGTAGCCTCGAGTTCTTAATAGCCTCTGCACAATGTCTCGCAAATTGCTAAATCCACTCGCTGAGGCTGTCGTTTGAGGTTCCTTGATAAGCGTCACTAGCGGCAAAAAACTCAACACCATGATAATGCCAAACAGAATACCGACGCCGCGCCAACCAACTAAAGCTGGGTTGAGACCCGGTAACAGTGCGGCGAGTTGAGATGCTAGCAAAGGTGGTAGCGCCGTTGCAATAAGTGACGCTAACGTTGCAAACGCCACACGGTAGCTCGTGAGGATGGTACGTGCTTGATAGTTCGGTGCAAGGTCTGGGGTAGTAGCAAGGTAAGACACTTGTACCACGGTAAAAATGGTGGTGTGCAGCGTAAGTAAGATAGCTGCGAGCGCAAATAATTGCCAGTCGTTGGCTTGGGGCGTTAAAAACCAAATGAGTGCAAAGCTAATGCCAAAGGGGATCATGCCCCAGCGGACGAAGACGAGCCTCGAGCCTAACCTCACCTTAAAACGATCACTTAAAATGCCCATAAGTGGGTCAGTAAAGGCATCAATTACCCGCCCCACAAGAAGCACACTGCCTGCCAGTGCAGGATTGAGGCCCAGCACGGTCACTAGAAAAAAGAGTAAATGCACGTTGATGGTGTTGTACGACGTTGACCCGGCGACATCTGCTACACCATAAGCAAGGTTCTGTTTTCGGCTTAGCACGTGTGAAGTCTATCACACAGCTTTTTTTTCACATACGACTTGAGATTTTGCGTGCTACCCTTAATCCGTTCGTGCATTTTGGTCGTCTTGAATAAGAAAAAGTACGTCAGGAAGCTCGTTTTAAAATAGTTTAACTTGTTGTGAGAACGTCAATTATTTTAAGTATGTGTAACTTTTATTATTCGTCATACGGTGTTTATCATCACAAGTTGAATCACTACTATCCAGCTAGCATAAAGATGACTGAAATGGCAGCGCGACGTTGCTCGAGGAGGAAACATGCCTAAACTTTATTTTGGAGAAGCGTTTGCACTTATTGGTAAAACCATGCCCTTTATTTGGGCGCGGCTAGGCTCTTACACTGTATTGGGACTGGTGCTACTAGTTTACTTTGGCGTTATGGGTGGCATTGCTGTGCTGCTCGGACGGCTTGCAGGCTGGTTGGGTGGTTTGGTCTTTTTGCTAGCGTTTGCAGGTGCTGTGGGCGTGATTCGTTGGGTTACGCGCTATTATTTTTATCTACTAAAAGCAGCGCATACGGCTGTCATGACAGAGGTCATTGTCTACAACAAAGTTCCTGATGGTGGTCAGATTCATTATGGCAAGCAGCAAGTCACCAGCCGCTTCCGCGATACCAGCATTATGTTTGGGGTAGATGCCTTATTAGATGGCATCACCAAAGCATTTACCCGTAACTTTGCCCGCCTTGGGCGCATTTTGCCGATTCCAGGATTGGATGGGCTCATGGGTGTGCTCGAGCGCATCGCTATTTTCTCAACGACTTTTATTGACGAAGCTATCTTGAGCCGCGCCTACAAAGAACGCGAAAGCAACGTTTGGAAAGTTGCCCACGATGGCGTCATTTTGTACGCGCAAGCCTGGCAGCCTATTTTAGCCAATGCGGTAGTACTCGCACTAATCAGCTTTGGGCAGTTTCTGCTGTTTTTGATTTTGCTGGGCTTACCTGCTGTCGCTATTGGCTCAGTACTTCCTGAAGCCATTCGCCCAGCACTCGGTGTTGGCGTGATTGTGTTTGCCTGGCTCATCAAAGTGGCAGTGGCAGATGCCTTTGCACTCGCTGCTACGCTCATTGCTTACCACCGTTCAACTGAAAACCTAGCGCCTAATCCAGAGTGGCAGACTAAGCTCGAGGGTGTCAGCGATAAATTCCGCGACCTAGGGCAAAAGGCTGCGGAAGCTGCCGGAAGACGTTCAGCCGGTGCGCCTATGCCCCCAGCCCCAGCAGGGGATGTGAGTCCTGAAGGTACGTCATGAGTGCGCCTGTTCAGGATGCACCCAAAGGTGGCGGCGTAGGTAAAAAAATTGCTTTGGGATGTTTGGGGGTTGTGCTGCTACTGGCGTTAGCAGGTGGCATTATTGTCTACCGTTTTGTGATGCCCGGCGTTCGCACGGCGCGTGCGCTTGTGCAGCTCGAGGAACTCAATGCCAACGTGCGCAATCAGCAAGCGTTTAACCCAGATAGCCCGCTACTTTCTGACACACAACTCACCCGCTTTTTGGCGGTGCAAGAAGAAATGTTTAGTGAGCTCGAGGGCGACTTTGCACAAATTGAAGCACGTTATCAAGATATTGATGATAATAATCAAGCGGGTTTGCGTGATGTAATGAACGCTTGGAGTGACCTCGCTGGTTTATTGGTTAGCGCTAAGCGCAGTCAGGTGGATGCCCTCAACGCCCAAGACTTTTCTTTGGCTGAATATGCTTGGGTGCGCCAGCGCATTTACGAAGCCATAGGCTACAGCACGGTGTCTGCTGTTCAAGGTGCTGAGGGTGTAAACGTCCAAATTCCAGAAGATATTCCGCAAGCCAACATTGACATGGTGACACCGCATCAAGAAACGCTGATAAGGACGTTGCCGTTGACGGCAGTGGGGTTGTAGAAGTTATTCTGTTGAATTAGATGAACAGATAAGCAAATAAAAAGCGGATTCCGTGTGAGTGCGGAGTCCGTTTTTGCATTATTGAGATTTTTGAGTGTGGTTTATTGTGGCTCGAAGTCGTCTCGAGCATAAAATTCTACAAGTCCGCATTGATGACAACGAAAAGCAACCATTGGTATGCTTGGGTTTTGACGTAAGAGTGTGATGCCACCAAGCCAAGCCCGCTTTGGCCTTCCTGAATACCATGTACCGATTAAAATTCCATGTTGCCCTGCGAAGTCGGGAACATATCCCCGCTCCATTTGACCACCACACTTTTGGCAAGCGTCAGATATGCTATTCAAGAGTTTAGTTTTCTGTATAACGTTAGGATGTACTTAAACATCGTTAGGCTTTGACAATACTAGGTAAGACATCTGGCAGCGCGCGCAGTTCTAAATCAAAGACATTTGTGATGGGTTCAAGTTCGCCTGTATTCCCCGCCAGCAGCATCATAAATTGGTCTTGTGTAATCGGCGGCTTGGGTAGAAGTTGCATCACCGGCACGCCAAGGCGCATGAGTGCAAGTGGTACGGGTACAACTGGTTTGCTGGTGCCAAGGGCAGTTTGCATGAGGTCAAGTAGCTCACGAAACGTGTATTCGTGCGGCCCGACAAGGTCGTAGGCCTCGTTTTCAGTGGCTGAACGAGTGAGTGCTTGCGTAAACGCGCGGGCAACATCGCCTACCCAAACAGGGCGAAACGGAAACTTGCCGTCGCCAATTTGGGGAACAACAGGCGGTAAACTCACCAGTTCTTTGAGGATGTCTCCAAAAAATTCGTCGCCCTTGCCAAAGATAAGGCTGGGGCGAAAAATTGTGAAGATAAGCCCGGAAGCGCGCACGTAAGCCTCTGCTTGGGCTTTGGTTTTGAAGTAGCGACTTTCACTGTTTAGGCTGCTACCGAGCGCGCTCATGTGGATAAAACGCTTTACACCAAGTTGCTTGGCGAGGTCTAACACGTTTTTGGTGCCTTCCACGTGAATGGCATCAAAGCTGGCATTACCCTGCTCGCGGATGATGCCGACTAAGTGAATGACGGCATCAACGGTGCTGTTTTGGGTGTTGAGCTTACTACCGACGGCCTCGAGGCTATTAGCATCAGTAATATCCCCAACAACAGTTGTGACACCAGTCTGCTCAGATCCATGTTGCTTAGAATCTGATGTGCTGCGGGCTAGGGCAAGTACCTCGTGGCCTTCGTCTACTAAGTGACGCACGAGGTGACTGCCGACAAAGCCGCTGGCACCTGTTACAAGAAGTCGCATTCAGATTGCTGCGTGTACTTAAAACCCTTGTGAGATGTCGTCTAGGGTATCTGGCTCGAGCAAGACAATGCTTCTGTAACCAGATTCAATTAAACCTTCTGAACGCAGTTCAGTAATGATTTTAGAGACGCTTTCACGCGTGCTAGCTGTACCTTCGGCAATAAGCTCATGCGTTGCCGAAATTACGCGGTAGCCAGCATCGTTGTCAATAGCTAAAGGTGTATCAGCTAGTTTCATGAGGTAACGTGCCACGCGCTGGCGCAAGTCACCAGTTTGCAAGTGGTACTCGTAGTCCATTAAGCGCTGCATTTGCTCGGACAACGAGCGGGTGATGGTCATTAGGTCACTATGGTTAATCATATCGGGATCCACCGCCTCAATTTGCGCATTCGTTAGCGCTTCTGCAATTTCACTTCGGCGTCCGGTCATGAACGCTTCTTCGCCAAAAAAGTCACCGGGCATCACGTGCCGCACGGTCAAAATGCGCCCTTCTGGGGTCATTCTAGTAATGCGGATGAGGCCGTCACGAACACGAAACACGGACTGAGCTAGGTCGCCGTTGTGATATAGAGTTTGTTTGCGTTGAAAACTAATGGTTTGACTTGGGGCTTCCAGCATAGAAGGACCATCGTTTTGAAAGCTAACTGCGGTTGCTGCGTCATTGTCGTAGCCGAGGGCATTGGTAGGAAGGGTCATACGGGTATCTCCTTTGAAGATGA
Source organism: Deinococcota bacterium (assembly GCA_039034155.1). Taxonomy (GTDB): domain Bacteria; phylum Deinococcota; class Deinococci; order Deinococcales; family Trueperaceae; genus JBCCBI01. Next base: position 6,794 of record JBCCBI010000162.1, read on the forward strand.
AATGTCTTGAGGTTGCGGGGTGTTTTGAGATGTTACAGACTCAGTTGAGTGTGTAACGACGCGGTCATTTTGGCGAGGAGGGTGATGATAATTCTGTGGTGTAAGCGTTTGGGCTCGAGCACGTTTGGGTGTTGTCCTGTTTAAGTAACGGCCCGCAGAGCGGGCTGCGTTATAACCAGATACCGTCACGCCCAAGGTGCCTTGACCCGGAAACACCGTGTCGCCAGCTAGGAACAAACCGCCAATGTCGCTGCGGTGCGAAGGTGCTGCAAAATTGGCTGCTTGTCTGGTTTGAGGGATGCCGCCAACGGTACCACCCACACGCCGCGTAAAGCCGCGAAACGTTTTAGGGGTGCCACTCAAAAACACCTCAATACCATCTCGGATATTAGGTAGAGCGCGCTCTACCTGCTGAAGTAAGACGCGTTCAAACGCACGTTTTTCTTGCTGGTAAGCCTCCTTATTATGGGCGATGTCGAGCCAGCGCGCAGCCTCAACGTGCGTACTTACCGTAATGGCACGTTTGCCCTCAGGTGCGCGAGTTCTGTCCCAAGCTGGGCTAATTGAAACAAGACAATTGCCAGCAGCTTGGTGGGTATCTAGGTCGGTAACCTGTTCGTAAAAACGAACATCAGCAGGTAGGGCACGTTCATCCACGCCCATGTAGAGAGTGAAAGCTCCCCACATATCAGGTTGGGCGTCTGCTCGTTTCGGCAGATTAGAAGGAGTTTCGGTAGGAAGTAAGTCAGCTGTGTTGGCCAGCGGAATGGCGCTAATCACAACGGGCGCATCAATGCTAGCGCGGTTGGTTGCCACGCCGCAGACGTGCCGACCATCAGTTGCAATCTCTTTGGCGAGCGTGCTGTAGAGAACCGCACCGCCTCGAGCTGTCACATAATCTGCTAAATCCTGGGCAATGGTCTCGAGCCCACCAATTTTGTACTGGCACCCAGCGCGGTAAATATCTAGCGCGAGTGCGCCATTTGGAGCTACGCAATCATCTGCCGTGGTTTGCATGGCATCTAACAGTTGCCCGTCAATAAACGCACGATGGTAAGGGTCATCAATATCAGTTAATAAGTCAGCAAGCGTACGGTGCAAGTTAGCAAGCACAGGTAACAAACTTGGGTGAGCAGCTTTGGCGGTATCCAGCAGATCATAAACATGCTTGAACGGCATCACCGGAAAGCGTTTGGCTGCGTAAGCAAGCCCTTTTGCCAACGCAGCCGTCTTGCGCCAAAAGGTTTCTTTGGCAGTGGCTTCACGTGGGGTTTTACTGGGAAACGCGCGCGCCACCTCAGCTTGCCAAGCTTGCCGCTCGGTAGCGATGTTTACCGTGACCTCACCGCGTTCAGGGTGCTCCGGCAAATGTACGCGAATGGCGGGGTCAACGTTTACATAATGAGGTTTTTGACCTAACATGTTGTAAACGCGCTGGTGGAGGCCGCCGGGTTCAAAGCCCATGGCCACGGTGGCACCAACGGCAAAGCGGTAGCCATCTTTAGAAAAGCCTGCCGCGCAACCGCCCGGGTGAACGTCACGCTCGAGCACCGCTACCTTATACCCCTGCCGGGCCAGCATAGCCGCAGCCGTAAGCCCACCAATACCTGCACCAATTACAGCGGCATCAGCCTCGATCACGTGACCTCTGCGGTTGTGACCAGAATTGATGACAGCTGTTGGTGTCGTCAGGGTCATTAAGCAGCTCCCTGACTTGCACTAACAGGCGTTGGCATATTTTGTACTAGGGCGTGGAAACGGGTAACAGCAGCTGTGGGGTCGCTATCGAGCGAAATGCCCCCGAGTGCGCCAGCGAGTTCGGCCTTTTTATCAAATACAGGTCCACAAAACGCCACAATGGGTGCCATGTTGTCAAAAATGCCCCGGTATTCCCACAGGCTTTGCCATGCGTTGTCACTAGCTGCGGCAATGATGACCCCGGTACTACCAAGGGATTTTGCCATGTCATGAAGATCATCAATAGGCGTGTTGGCGCCCAAATAAAACACGCGGTAGCCTGCGCGCCGTAACGATACAGACAAGATAAGCGGGCTGAGTTCGCGGTGTTCGGTGGGTGCACAGGCAATAATGACCACCAACCCAGACAAAATGTTTGCTGTAACACTGAGCAGCGCGTATAAACGCCCATAAATGTAGTTTCTAGCGAAGTGCTCAGTGGTGATACTAACCTCATCTATATTTAAACGGTGTTCAATGTCGGCCATGCTTTTTTGCATAAGCTCGAGCATCACGGCGTCAACGGTGTGGAGCGCGTGAGCTTCACTAAAAATGCGGTCAGCCCTAGCATCATCAAATTGAATGAGCGCTTCTACCAGCTCTTCTTGCATGTTGACGAGTGAGCGTGGACCTGGCGTCGCAACATCTAACTTTTTAACTAGTTCGGCAGCTCTCGAGGCAGGAATGCCCTCGGCGATGTGCCGTTTCATAATGTCAATATCGCGTAGGTCTTTATCGCTATATAGGCGATACCCTGAGTCGGAGCGCTCTGGCTTAGGAAAGTCATAGCGACGTTCCCACTGCCGCAAGGTACTCGCAGGTACCTTGGTGCGCTCTTCAACTTCGTTGACAGTGTATTTGCCCTTAATCACAAAAAACCTTTCAAACGGCTTCGTGCCTACCTAGTAGTGATCGACTTAATTGCGTTTACTATGTTCGCTATTTGGTCCGCGTTCAACTTTTGCATGTTTAAGTGCATCTCTAGGCTGAACGCTAACCTTGAACGTAATATGTAAATCTTTGTGTCTAAAGTAACGTTTCAAATAAATGTGTGAATAACTACGGTATAATACTGAGGTTATCAAATTGGCTACAAGCTGTATTAACTTGTAGAGTCTTTGTACAACCGCTGATAGGTATCATAGGAGTAACCCTGTACAAAGTCAAGCCCAAGATGTGTACGTCAGAGACGTTTGATAGCTGGAAATGTAACTTTTGGGTTGTCCAAGCTTGTACAACCCTTTTGCGAGAGACGTCACAATCGCACTTTCTCAAAGATGAGAAATCTGTATAGGCTTTATGAAGATCATTTTGAAACTGCTTTGTAAGGTGGTCTCAACTTAAACTGTGGGGTGACCTACGGGGCAAATATGCACCCTGTATGCTTGATCGCCGACAAGATAAGTTACACAGCTATTGGCTCACACTAGCCATGCATCACACTAGCTGAGTACCACAAGGACTTTGTATTGTTGGCTTAGTGAGCTTGGATAGTATGGGCGCTGTTTGGAAAGATAAAATGGCTACAAGATGAAATTTCTAACGTCACATCCTCTGCTCTTGCTCATTGACCTGCAACACGCTATTGATGATCCTAGTTGGGGTGAGCGTAATAATCCCGATGCTGAAGTGCGTGTTGCCGAGCTACTAGCTGCTTGGCGCAAAAGGGGCACACCTATTTTGCACGTTAAACACATGTCAGCTGAACCAACATCCACATATCGTCCAGGTCAACGGGGTAACGATTTTAAAGATATGAGTGCCCCCCTAGCTCATGAAGATGTGTTGGAAAAGCAGTCCAATAGTGCGTTTATAGGTACAGGGCTAGCTCCTCGCTGGCAACGTGATGGCATTACAGAGGTTGTTATTGTTGGGGTTGTAACAAACAACTCTGTAGAGGCTACCGCACGTATGTCAGGTAATCTTGGATTTAAGACGTGGGTTGTTGCAGATGCTACGTTTACGTTTGCCAAGCAGGACTATGCAGGGGTATGGCGTTCTGCTGAAGACGTGCATAACATGTCGCTTGCGAATCTTTCGGGCGAATATGCAGATATTGTTAGAACAGCAGAGGTTTTGACAGCTATTACAGCACACTGATGTTGTTGCATGCTGATGTTGTTGCATACTGAACTGTCGTAGTACATTGAGCCTAAGGAGATATATCAGGATGAACTTTACCCTTGCCAACTGGCTTAATCCTCCCGAGGTTTCTTCGGTGACGGCAACCTCAGCGAGCTTAACCGCGCAACCCAAAACTGACCTATGGCAGCGCAGCTACTACGGGTTTCGGCGCGATAATGCACCAGCGCTTTTGATAGAACGCACGGACAACTTCACGTTCACTGTGAAGGCGTCGTTTGCGTACAAAGCTAAGTACGATCAGTGCGGGGTGTTGTTGTATTTGGATGGTGACACCTGGTGTAAGGCATCGCTCGAGTACGAAACGCCTGAGTTTTCCCGTTTAGGCAGCGTGGTCACGAACTATGGTCACTCAGATTGGGCAACAACAGATGTTGATAGTCCAGTTGTAGGCAAAACGGCCTCACATTGGTACAGGTTAAGCCGCCGCGGTCCAGACTTTTTGCTCGAGGCTTCAGAAGATGGTCGTATCTTCACTCAACTGCGCATCTTTCATATGCATGCGCTTGGTGAGACAAGCTTAGACATGGGACAGCAAGATGTTCTGCCAGATGATGGGCAAGCTGTACGCGTGGGTATCTATGCGTGTAGCCCGCTGGACTCATCGTTTGAAGTGCGTTTTGATGAGGCGAGGCTCGAGCCGTCTACATGGCGTGCTGAAGGTTAAGCAGCTACAGGTTATCTATGAGTGTTGCGTTCTTCATCGTTGTCAATGCGGATGATTCAGCTATCGACAGTTTTGTAGAGGAGACCTCTTGCAAAAGTACTGACTGCTGATTCAAAGTAAGGGATGAGATATGAACAGGTTAAGAGGTTAGCACCAGAAGGGTTTAAGCGTTTGACAGGTGTTAAGCCAGCCGTGTTTGAGCAGATGCTAGGCGTGTTAGGA
>JBCCBI010000163.1:0-11479 GCA_039034155.1 Deinococcota bacterium
GAGGTTGTGCTGGCAGCAGCCCAAACCGGACAAAAAAACCTCGTCACCTTAGCTGGCGACACGCACAATGCGTGGTCGAGCCTGCTGACAGATTCTTTAGGCGATGTGGTAGGCACAGAATTTGCAACATCTTCGGTAAGCTCCCCAGGTTTAGAAGCTTTTTTAGGCTTAGATACACCCGAAGCTGCCAGAGTCAGTGAAGCTGGGCTAGTACAACTCATTGGCGATTTGCAATATTGCAACTTGCGTGAGCGCGGCTACATGACGGTAACCTTCACGCAGGAAAGTGCAACTGCCCGCTGGGTTTTTATTGATACGATTCTTGAACAAAATTACAGCGTACTAGCAGATGTTGGTAACAGTATTGAGGTGCAAGCAGGTTAATTGAAACTCAACTCGAGCCAGCCTCACTTTCAGGCATCTTGCAATACGACAAGATGCCTTTTACGGTGCCTTGCATGAGTAAAGAGCTTAGAATGAGGGATACGGATACTTGGCTACATACTTGTGCATTTCGCATAGCACTCCATCTAAATCTACCCTCACAGAGGTTCATTCATGAAACTCACTCGCCGCGGTTTTATCAAAGCAAGCTTGGCATCTAGCGTAGTGTTTGTAAGCGCGGGCTTGCAAAGTTGCGCTAGCAACAACGATGATGACACGCCTCCCGTAACTGCATCTTTTTTGCACGGCGTAGCGAGTGGCGACCCGTTGATAGATAGTATTTTGCTGTGGACGAGAGTGACGCCAGATACACCTACGGTCGAACCCATTGAGATTATATGGGAAGTCGCCAGCGACGCAAATTTTGATAACCTTGTCAATATGGACAGCGGTAACACCGACGTAAGCCGCGATTACACCCTCAAAGTGGATGTGCGTGGGCTCACACCAGGAACCCGCTATTACTACCGCTTTACTATTGGGAATACTGTTTCGCCTGTTGGGAAAACTCAAACGCTACCTAGCGATAACTTAGACCAAGTAAAAATAGCTGTGTTTAGCTGCTCCAACTACCCCACAGGCTATTTTAATGTTTACCGCGAAGCCACCTATGAAGCTAATTTAAATGCTGTACTTCACCTTGGCGATTACATCTATGAACACCAACCTGGCGGCTACGCACGTGAGCAAGCTGAGGCTCTAGGGCGGCAAGTTGAGCCAGATGGTGAGTGTATTACCCTAGACGACTACCGCACCCGCTACGCCCAATACCGCACCGATGAAAACCTGCAAACACTCCATGCAGCTTTCCCTTGGATTGTTGTCTGGGACGATCACGAAATTGCTAACGATGCCTGGCGTGAAGGTGCCCAAAACCATGACGACACTGAAGGTAGCTACGACGCCCGCAAACAAGCATCTCTACAAGCTTATTTTGAGTGGTTGCCGTTAAGACCTATCACAGCAGACGAAGACGGACGCATCTACCGAGAGTTTGCCTACGGCGACTTGGTTAACTTAATGATGCTGGATACGCGCCGAATTGGGCGCGATGAACAACTTAGCTACGCCAATTACATCAGTGAACAGGGTGAATTTGATGCCAGTGCGTTTACAACAGATGTTAACAGCGCCGACCGTACACTGTTAGGGGAAACCCAGCGGAATTGGCTTCTACAAACTATGAATACCTCTACGGCACGCTGGCAAGTCCTTGGCCAACAAGTGCTGATGGGCAGAATGTTACTCCCTGCAGTTACCCTCAACTCGCTTAACCCTGCAGTAACGCTAAATGAATACACGGCTGTAGTACGTGCAGCAAGCAAATACCAAACCATTTTGCAAGAACTTGCTAGGCAAGGTGTGACGGACCCAACCACGGAGCAACTATTAGCAGCAGGCATGACAGAAGCTGAGCTAGCTATTGTGAACGACCCTAACCAGTTGGCATGGCTCGAGTCACCCTTCTTTCCCTATAACTTAGATGCTTGGGACGGCTACGCCTATGATCGTGAGGTTGTGCTAGGTGCTGCGCTAGCTGGGCGAAAAAACCTCATCTCCTTAGCTGGTGATACCCACAACGCTTGGTCAAGTCAACTGACAGATGTCTCCGGCACAGCTGTTGGTACAGAATTTGCCACGTCTTCAGTGAGTTCCCCTGGTTCGGAAACTTCTTTAGGATTAACTACTCGAGAAGCCGCCAAAATCAGCGAAGCTGGTCTAGTACAACTTATTAACGACTTGCAATATTGCAACTTACGCGAGCGCGGCTACATGACTGTGACCTTTACACAGGAGCGTGCTATTGCTCGTTGGATCTTCGTTGACACAGTGCTTGAACAAGATTACAGCGTGTTGACAGACGCTGGCAAGAGTCTCGAGGTACAAGCAAGTTAACTTAAGCCAGCCTCACTTTTAGGCATCTTGCAACACGACAAAATAGCTTTTTAGTTGTTGACAGAAGCAAGTAAACAACAGCTTTCATTGCTTTGAGCTTGACACATTACGCTCGAGCTGATATATTTTACCAGTCGGTCAACTATTAGCTAACTTACAAACATCGGTCACCAAACATCAACCTAAGGACAACCTTACATGGGTCGTACAAGTGACGCCAAACCGCGTTTGCTAGCTGCTGCTGGCGAGCTTTTTCAAGACAAGGGCTACCATGCAGTAGGCATTCAAGAAATTTGTGACGCGGCGGGTGTCAACAAAGGCAGTTTTTATTATTTTTTCTCGTCTAAACGCGACTTAGTTTTAGCAGCTATCGACGCTCAGGTGGAGATGTATCAGCAAGAGCTTATGCAGCCTGCGTTTAGCAGTGATGTGCCTGTGGCTGAGCAGTTTCGGCAGTTTTTTCACTTAATGTACCTAGCGCGACACAACTTAGCATCTTGCACGGGGTGCTTTTTTGGGAACTTGACGCTCGAGCTAAGCACCCACGACGAACTTGTTCGGGGTAAACTGCAAAGCATTTTTGAAGGCTGGACCCTTGGCTTTGAGCGCGTCTTACAAGCGGCTGTGGAAGCAGGAGCATTACCCAAACTTGACACGAGGCGCACAGCACAAGCCCTTGTTGCACTGTTTGAAGGTTCAGCTTTACTTGCCAAAGCTTATAACGATGTCTCGATACTTGATGATCTATCGCAAGTAGCCGTGAATTTAGTTGAACACGCAAGCTCATCACCATAGCTTGACTGATGCAAAACTGTCCTCAGAGGAAGTTTTTTTATCTAATTTAATAGACGACTGGTCAACTATATATTTACCCAACGTCCTAGAGACAGTTTGTAGCCTCCGCGCATCAATAGATGATTGAAGGTGTCCAACTAGGTCAAAAGTACCCTCATAAGCATATTCATCTAACAATTTGGCTTGTAGATGTGACGAACTTCTAAAGGTTTGAAAGGAGTAATACCGATTCCGATTAACCACTTTATAAACCTCTACGGGCTTTATGCCGTTCCCATCGGAATCGGATGCTGTTTCTACACCTTCTAGGTGGGTTAATTCGTTAACGAATTAACCGGAAAGGGTATAACAAGATGAACCTCAACGGAAAAACAGCAGTTGTGACCGGAGCTAGTCGCGGCTTTGGACGCGGAATTGCTACTCAACTTGCAGCTGAGGGGGTGAAAACTGTTGCACTTGCCCGCAGTCGCGAGGCTTTGCTCGAGCTTGAACGCGAGGTCACAAACATCCACGCTGCTGTTGCTGATACAACTGACGGCGCTGCCACTTCACGTCTTATGCAAGATCATCGCCCAGATATTTTGGTGCTCAATGCTGGCGCGCTACCAACCTTTCACCCATTGCACCTACAAACTTGGGACACCTTTAGCCAAAACTGGCAGGTGGATGTCAAGGGCACGTTTATCTGGTTACGCGAAGCGCTGCTCACGCCACTCAATCCGGGTGGGGTGATTGTAGTGATCTCGAGCGGTGCTGCCTTACACGGCTCCCCCCTATCTGGCAGTTATGCCAGTGCCAAAGCTGCCCAGATGATGCTGGCGAACTATGCGCGGGTCACGGCACAGGAATTAGGGCTCAACTTACGCGTTCACAGCCTCATCCCCAATGCACCTACGCCGTTAACCGAGTTGGGTGAGCGGGCAATTCGCACCTTTGCGGCACACCAAAACGTCAGTGTTGAGGCGATGACCGCCAAGTTTAGTCCGCCTCTGTCCCCAGAGCGTGTGGCAGAAGGTGTTATCCAGCTACTCACCAATCCTGAGTACAAAACTGTCACCGATGCAACTATTACAGCTCAAGACTTTGCACCCCTATACCCAGCAACAGTTAACAGCTAATTTGTGAGGAGGTTTGTGATGAAATATCTCTGTTCTAAAACCCAGCCTATGCTTTGGAGCGTTGTGTTATTGCACGTTGTTGTTGTGGCGTGGATTTATATGTGGCTTTTAGCACCCGTTGCTCACGCGCAAGTGGCACGCCTCGACGCACCATTGTTTGCGCAACCGGGTCCGTTTGCAGTCTCTGCTCGAGACTTTGTGATTGAGGCTGACGACGCTATACCGCACGCTGATGCCTTACCTGTCACCGTTTGGTTTCCCGCCGAAGCTCCCAGCGAAGCTAGCGAGGTCATCACCTACGCGCTGGATGCAGGCCCGTTTGTTGGCAGCTTGCCTACCCCCAGCCCCACAGGTGTCTACGCTGACCTAGCCCCAACCGCTGCTGGCGCACCCTACCCGATGGTGGTCTTTGCCCACGGCAACCCCGGCTCGCGCCACTTACAGCTTTTTTTGCCTGAACACCTAGCCTCATACGGTTTTGTGGTGATTTCCGCTGACCACCCCGGCACCAGTTTTGTGAACTTTGTTAGCGTCAACATCGACCCTAGTTATGAACAAGCTTATATGGATGCTCGCCCGTTGGTGATGGCGCAGCGCCCCCGCGACATGTTGCGCGAGCTGGCGTTTTTAGAAAGTTTGAATGAGGCTGGGAAGTTGCTCGAGGACCTCATTGACCCCGAACAGATCGCCATCACTGGGTTTTCAGCAGGTGGCGCGGCCGCACTTGGCGCAGCTGGGGCGCGCATTAGCTTTAGTGAGCTAGATACGTGGTGCGAGCAAGAAATGCCTGCACCCCACGCCGCAACCGTGTGTGATTTTCAGTTATTAGAACCGGAATACGCAAACATCTTCGGTTTGGAAAGCTTGCCCACAAACCTCTACCCTGCTGTCACCGACCCCAGGGTAGACGCCCTTGTTACCTTGGGTGCAGGCACGGCGATTCCTCTCTACGGCACATCCGGTCTGGCTGCACTGACCGTGCCTAGTCTGCTCATTTACGGAACGGCAGACAGCGTGGTGCATCACGACCACAACACGGTACGCGCGTTTGAGTACATCGGCAGTCGTAGGAAAACTCTGGTCGCGCTCGAGAACGCAGATCACTTTATATTCACCAACACCTGTAGCGAGGCCTGGCTGGCAGCGTCCCTCCCCTTTGCCGTGTGCTCAGATTCCGTCTGGGACATGACCCGCGCCCAAGACATCACCAAGCACATGACAACGGCGTTTTTGTTGGATATTTTTGCTGAAAGTACTGACGCTAAGGCTGCACTCGAGCCAGCCAACGTCGCGTTTACGGGTGTCACCTACACCTCAGTTGAGTACTAAAACCTCATCAGATACTTTAATTTGTCAGGCTCAACTGCATCACCGGTGTGTCCTAAAATTTCCCGCCCTCACAACCTAACTAGGCTTGTACCAAACTATCCCAATGAACGTCACAAGGTTAAATCTGATGCTCAATCTCACCTTGCTGACAACATCATCTACGACTGCTCTATGACTTCACCACTTTATCGCTGATGACTTGATTGCTACACCACCCACACCTTTGAGATAACACTTAAGGAGATCATCATGGCTGTAACCTCACCCTCACAAGCTCAACACGGCATCACCGCAGGCAGTATACAAGCGTACTTTAGGCGTAATTACGACACTATTTTTAAAGCCACCGACGGCCTCACGCATGAGGAAAGTTTTATTCAACCGCAACCTGCAGGCAACTGCTTTAACTGGGTGCTCGGGCATATTGTGGCCATGCGCGGTTATGCCCTAGACCTGCTGGGTGAACTTGCTGTCTGGTCAGAAGATGAGGCTAGTAGCTACCGTACCGGGTCAGCAGCCATTACAGATAGCTCACAAGGTAAGCCGCTCAGCGAGTTGCTCGAGGCTGTCACCAGCAGCCAAACTCAATTGGTAACAGCTTTACAAAATATAAGTGAGGATGTACTCGCACGTCCTTGCGAAAGCCCCGGTGACGATGCAACCGTCGCTGAGTTCCTCACTACGCTAGCTTGGCACGAAAGTTATCACGTGGGGCAACTTGCTATGCAACGGCGTTTTGCAGGGCTACCCGGCCTCATGCCTTAATTAAACCTCAAAAAGCTGGTTGGTTGCGCTGTAGCTCGGCAGGTTGTAGCGTGACTGACCTACAAATAAAGGCGCAAGTGACTGTGTTTGGGCAATATCATGGGCGAGTTGGCGGGTCATGCCCAACATGGCGCGCACGGCTACTGAGCCTAGACTTAACCGGGCAACACCCATGTGCTCGAGCTGCTGCAAACTAGGACTTTCAGGATGAGCAATCACATTCAGCGGTACAGGTATTTCTTGCACCAAGGTGCGAATGGTCTGAGCATTTAGCGCACCCGGTACAAACACACAATCTGCACCTGCGTCCACATAGGCTTTGGCTCGAGCAATAGCACTCGCCAGATTCGCCCGCTGATCGCCTAGATTTAACCAAAACGCATCCGTCCGGGCATTCAGGACAAAGGGAATGTTGAACTCTGTTTTGAGTGCGCTCACGGCAGCTACCACCTCACACTGAGCATCTAAATCAGCGAGGCTGTGGCTATGCGGCTGACCGTCCTCGAGGTTCACTCCCACTGCCCCTAAAGCAATCACCTGTCCGACGTTCTGCACAACACCTTCCGGCGTTTGACCATAGCCTCGTTCCAAATCTACGCTGAGCGGCACATTCACCCGTTTCAAAATGCATTGCACGGTACGTAACAAATCATCAAATGTCAACTTGCCATCGGGATAGCCCAGACTGTAACTCATACCAGCGCTGGTTGTTCCTAACGCCTTAAAGCCAGCTCGTTCAAACAGAATGGCACTGCCAACATCCCACACATTGCCGAGGACAAGAAGTTCAGGTGCGTCATGAAGAGCTTGAAACGCACGAGCTTGATCACGCTGCTGCGTCATGCGTTGCCTTTTACAAGACCTTCATCAGATGTGGCCACCTCATCTTTGAAGTTCACCGCTAAACGTGTACCCGTTGTAAAGTAGTGCCGAAACACGTACAAAAGCGGTTTCCAAGCGTGGGTATCAATGTGCTGCGTGCCCGGAATGACAATGTCTTGATGGGCGTGAACACAGCTCACTCGAGCCTCAACAATCACCTCGTTCACGTCGTCATCAGCCTCGTGAGGTGTCAGGTCATGAATGTTCAAACAGCTTGCCTCGAGCTGTAACGGGCACTCGGCAACACGCGCAGGCTGTACAGTTGTTGCAGCTAAAGGTGTAAGTCCTGCACAGCCAAATTTATCCGCCTCAAAACGATAGCCAAGCTTTTGCTTGTAGGCTGGCAGAGGCTGCTTGCCCGTTGTGGGCGCGATGCGTTCAACGTGCTGCCACAGCTCATCAGACGGCAAATTAATCACTATTTCAGGATGCCGCACCAGGTTGGCATACGCTTGTCCCCCGCGGCTTATCCCTAGTACAACTCGGTTGCCCAACGCCCATGCCGAGGACATAGGTGACAGGTTGCTCGAGCCGTCTGGATTAAGCGTACTCAGTAATACAACGGGCGTACCAAAGTAGAGAATCGAGGGCTGAATGGTCAGGCTTATTGGTAAGTTGTTAGCTGTATCTAAAGGTTGTAATTTGACCGCATCTGGCTTACACATATTTGGCTTGGAGCGTTCTGATTGAGGCATATATAAAATGCTAAACGCCACAGTACGCAAACGTTTCACCTCACATCGAAGTGTCATTGTAAGACAGTTCATCTGTGTAACTTACTCACCTAGGAAGCAAGCAAGCTCTGCTAGGCTAGGGCATGAAATACATCTTTATAATTCTTTTATTATTAAGCTGTAGCAGTCAATTAGTTCAAGCTGATGATACTCCCACACCAACAGAACCAACATCAACAATTTTTGAGGCAAACGCAGCACTAGGGCGCGCTATCAACCTCGGCAATGCACTTGAGGCTCCTAATGAAGGTGACTGGGGTATAGTGCTCGAGGCTAACTTCTTTGACCTCATCCAAGAAGCTGGCTTTGACAGCGTGCGCGTGCCCATCTATTGGTCGGGTCACGCCCTTGAAACGGCACCTTATACGATTGATGCTGGGATGCTCGAGCGGGTTGATTGGGTGCTTGCCCAAGCTGAACGCGTTGGTCTCAACGCCATGATCAACATCCACCACTATAATGAACTTTATGATAATCCTAGCGCCCACACAGACCGCTTTTTAGCACTTTGGCAGCAACTTGCTAGCCACTATCAAGACGCCCCAACTAGCGTCTATTTTGAACTTCTCAACGAACCGCATGCAGTGTTTAACGATGAACCCGAGCTGTGGAACGACCTAATTGCTGAGGCTGTAACCGTCGTCCGGCAGAGCAACCCAACGCGCCCGCTCGTGATCGGCCCGGTAGGCTGGAACAGTTGGCGCAGGCTAGATGACCTCACCCTGCCAGATGATCCCAACCTCATCGTCACGGTTCACTACTATGACCCGTTTCCATTTACCCACCAAGGCGCAGATTGGGTCACGCCTGTGCCGCCTATTGGCGAAACCTGGACGGGTACGCGTGTGGGCTACGCTTGGGAGGACTGGTCGTGGGATACCACCAGCACCTCTACAGAAACAGGCACGATGCAGGTGCGTTATGAGCAAGGCTGGGGTGGGTTGTATTTGCATAGTGCGCAGATTGTGACAGGATATGAGCGGCTCGAGCTTACCCTCAGCGGAGACGCACAGCTAAACATTGTTTGCGGTCAGGATGGTTTACCCGATGATACTGGTGTGCGCATCAGCAACGCCGGAACACAGCCTTATAGTATTCCTCTAGCTGATTGTGGCACAAACGCAGGTCTAACCGATCTTGCCTTAATAAGCGATGTGCCAGAACTACAAGAGGCTTATGAGTTGGTGCGGCTCGAGCTATGCAACGCCACCACCTGTCTTCCCCTTTTACAATCCGAACAAGATGCCATCAATGCCGCATTTGATAAGGTTCTAGCATGGTCAACCGCCAACAACCGCCCCATTTTCCTAGGTGAATTTGGTGCCTACAATCCCGCTGACATGCCCTCCCGCGTACGCTGGACAAACGCCGCGCGAGAAGCTGCTGAAGCTCGTGACTTTTCGTGGAGCTACTGGGAATTTGGCGCAGGCTTTGGCATCTATGACCGTGACACCAATCGATGGCGAAACGACCTCTTAAACGCCCTCATACCACCAACTGACTAATGCTCCCCTTCCCCCACTCTCCCTTTCTCCCCTTCCCCTTTTCACACCGCTTGACATTACATTTACATTTCACGTAGTATCGAACTATGGACGCCACAATCATCGCCCAAACCGCCCGCTTGCTCGCTGATCCAGCGCGGGCCACCATGCTTTTAGCTTTGTTTGATGTTGACGGGTTACCCGCTAGCAGTCTTGCCCACGCAGCAAATATCTCGCCACAAACAGCTAGCTCCCACCTGCACAAGTTGCAAGCAGGGGGCTTACTCAACATGGAAAAACATGGGCGGCACCGCTATTACCGCCTCGCCAATGCAGAGGTTGCCCAAACAGTGGAATCACTTATGGCAATTTCTAACAAGGCGGCAGCAGATGAGCCGCAAGACGACGCGCTCGAGCCCATCCAATATGCACGCACCTGTTACGACCATTTGGCAGGTAAAGTCGGTGTGCTGCTCGCAGATAGTTTGGTGAAGCAGGGCTGGCTCGAGCTAAGTAGTGTGTCCGACGATAGCAACTTCACCCTCACGTCACAAGGGGAAGCAGGCTTTCACAATTTAGGCATAGACACCACAACCCTACGCCACAGTCGCAGACAATTTGCCCGCCAATGCCTCGATTGGACAGAGCGCCGCTATCATCTGGCTGGCGCACTTGGAGCTGCCCTTACAGCGTATGTTTTTGAGCAAAAATGGCTTCTTACCTGCCCCAACAGCCGCGTTGTCCACCTTACGAATGAAGGTCGCAAAGGCTTTCAGGATGTCTTTTCCGTAGCGTTGTAGCCTTATTTAAAGGAATCTATGTCAGCAGCTTACAAAGTCCTAACCATTGCAAATGTAGAGCAAACCGAGCAGGACATGAGTTTCAAAGGTGGTGTGCCGAATATTCCGGATAGGTTCGAGGTGCTGCTTTGTGTTGTAAAAAATTGCAATCATACACCTATACTTTGGAATAGCAAAGATAGCTGCTGAGGAATTGATGCATCGTCTATATAGTTGCCAAGAGCTTTTCCAAATAAAGGTTTAGTCATCTTCTTACCTCCAGAATTCAAAGAGCGAAGCTCGGAAGAGAATTTCTTATCTTCATCAATGCAAGCCTGTCTGAGGCCACAGATTTCTTGCACACTCCACCGAGAAGGAGGTTGTTTATTCACACTCTGTAGATATTGACACCAACAACTGTAAAGCGTTTCATCAGAGAATGCATCCTCAAATTCTTTCGTGCCCACAAAATACTGTTGGTCTGTTTGTAGGTTAACTCTTCTGATCAGTCTTCTTAAATTGTCAGAAGCATCATTGTCTAAAAGAAGATATACATTTTCCTTATCTTGCAGTTCTGCCATGGCCCGAGCAAAGCCGACTATATTCTCAATGCCTTCAACATTGATGACTTTCATCAATAAAGCTTCTAAAGACTTACCCTTAGTTCGCTCGTAGTAAGCACTGATGAAATTTTCTTCAGTTTCACCTTCCACGACGATAATGTGCCGTGCGAAGAACAAGTAAGTATTTTCAATGCCTAGAAATCTGAGGATTTCATTTGACCTATCTTTCTTGTGACCTAAGTTCTTTATAGTGCTTTGATTTTGGTCATTATTCAAAAGACGAATTTGAGAAGGTTTAACTGCATTGATTATAAAAGGAGAATGGGTTGCACAAATTACCTGATGATTTTGCTCTGAAAACCCCTCAAGTATTTTAAGTAGCTCTAATTGAGCTCTAACATGTAGATGTGTATCAGGTTCATCGAGTAGATAGATGGTGTTCTTATCGTGCGACTGCGCTTGATCCTTCTTGAATTCAAGTAGCGCCATTGTGATACGACGCTTCGTGCCTAATCCTTTTTTATCAATACTAATTTCTTGACCATTCTCTAAAAACTTTACCTTAGGATTTATGTCTAAACCTCTTGGTTCAAAAAGAGGTTCTACAACTATATTTGAGAGACCACCTAAAAATAATTGCATTTTCCCCAGTAGCCCTGTCTCAGATATTTTCGACGTGATTTCTTCCGA
>JBCCBI010000164.1:0-11421 GCA_039034155.1 Deinococcota bacterium
CGCATCCAGAACTTAGTGTCACGTTGGAGCCGTTTTACATTACTCGGGCGGACGGTCCTACCCAAGGTGAGGTGGCCATAATTTCCGGCGGCGGCAGCGGTCACGAACCCATGCACGGCGGCTACGTGGGTCAGGGGATGCTAGCTGCGGCCTGTCCCGGGCAGATTTTTACCTCGCCAACCCCAGACCAGATGCTCGAGGCCGCCAAAGCTGCCCACGGCGGCGCAGGTGTGTTGTTTCTCATCAAAAACTACACGGGTGACGTCCTCAACTTTGAAACGGCCACCGAACTCCTTCACATGGAAGGTATTCCCGTACAAGCCGTCTTAATTGATGATGACATCGCTGTTAAAGATAGTCTGCACACGGCTGGGCGGCGCGGGGTTGGGGCTACCGTCATCATTGAAAAAATTGTCGGTGCAGCGGCGGCATCTGGTTATGACCTCGACCAGTGTGCTACCTTAGCGCGCAACCTCAATTTACGGTCGCGGTCGATGGGCATGGCCTTAACGTCCTGCATTGTGCCAGCTAACGGTAAACCCACGTTCAACCTGGCAGAAAATGAGATTGAAATTGGCATTGGCATTCATGGTGAACCCGGTCAGGAGCGCATCCCCTGGCAACCTGTTGACGAAGTGACAGCGCGTATGACTACCGAAATTTTAGATGATGTTAGCTACAGCCGCACGGTGCGCGAGTGGGACAGAGAAGCTGGCGACTGGCAAGAACGTGACCTCATCGACGAACCCTTTGGCGAAGGCGACAAGATGATTGCGCTGGTGAATAGCATGGGCGGCACGCCTGTGTCTGAACTGTACGCGGTCTACCGCAAGCTGGCAAAAGTCTGTGAGGAACGCGGTATCATCCTAGCGCGGAACTTGGTGGGGCCGTACATTACCTCGCTCGAGATGCAAGGGTTTTCCATCACGCTCGTTAAAGCCAGTGATGACGTCCTCAACTTTTGGGATGCTCCCGTGCGCACACCTGCGTTGCGCTGGGGTGTGTAGGTAGATATGGCAGATATTAACAATGACCAAGTGCTGGCGTGGTTATCCGCCTGCGCGGAGGCGATGACCGAGCACAAACAAGAACTCACCGATCTGGACGCGGCAACTGGCGACGCTGACCACGGCAACAATATGGCAAGAGGTTTTGACAAAGTGCAAAGTTCCCTAGAAGGTCATGCAGGCAAATCCGCTGGTGATGTCCTCAAAGCTGTGGCGATGACGCTTATGTCCAGTGTGGGCGGTGCAAGTGGGCCGCTCTACGGATCATACTTTATGGAAGCAAGTAAAATTATTCAGAGTTCAGATGGCATCACAACCTCCGAATTGGCAGACATGTTGCGGGCTGGGGTTGATGCCGTTAAACGGCGCGGCCGGGCAGAAACGGGCGAAAAAACCATGATTGATGCACTCGAGCCCGCCGCCACAGCCGCCAAACAAGCGTCATCTGAAGACAAAGACGTACTTGCAATTCTAAAAGATGTTGTGGCAGCCGCCAAAACGGGCATGGAACACACCACCGAGCTTAAAGCCACCAAGGGTCGCGCCAGCTACCAAGGGGATAAAAGCATTGGCCACCAAGACCCCGGAGCAACCTCGAGCTACTACATGTTGCAAGCCCTCTACGACGTGATGACCGCAGAATTTCCCACCTAGCCTGTGATTGGCCTCGTTTTGGTATCCCACAGTGCCACCCTCGCACAGGGTGTGCTCGAGCTAGCTGAACAAATGTCCCAAGGGCGCGTGCCCTTAGCCGCCGCTGGTGGGATTGATGACCCAGATGACCCCATCGGCACCGACCCCATGCGTGTTGTGGCTGCGCTTGAAAGTATCGCTGACCAAGCAGATGACATCATCGTGATAATGGACTTGGGCAGCGCGCTTATGAGTGCTGAAATGGCGCTCGAGTTCACACCACCTGAGCTAAGTTCTCGTGTCCAGTTATGCAGCGCGCCGTTAGTTGAAGGCACACTTGCCATCGTTGCGTCAGCAGCGGCAGGTGCCAGTGTGAATGCCGTCTTAGACGAAGCAAAACGCGCACTCATCAGCAAAGCTGAACAACTTGGTGAAGCGCCAGAAGATATATCTGCTCCCTCACCAGCAGAAGAAGAACCTGACGCTCGTCCCGTTACAATCTGGCAATTTGATGTTCCCAACGCCCTCGGCCTCCACGCGCGACCAATCGCCCGACTTATGCAAACCTTAGGCGGCTTTCGAGCAGAAGTACGCCTTATCAAAGACGGTACAGCGGCCCTAGCCACGAGCATGAGCCAACTTGCCCGCCTCAACGCCAAACAAGGTGACGCGCTAACGGTTGAACTCCGGGGAGATGATAGCGACCACGCGCTGGCTGCGTTACGTGCACTGGTTGATGACAATTTAGGCGATCCTATTCGCACATCTGCTCAGGAAAATGCTCAAGCGTCACTTGCGAACGCTGCTACACAAGCATCAACACAAGAACCTCAATCTAATGGCGCTGATGACATTTTAACTGGGCTAGCAGCCTCACCAGGCATTGCCATTGCACCCGCGTTTTGGCTGGATGTCGTTATGCCCGATCCAAGTGAACTTGCTCAAGCTCAAACCAATCCAGCTGAACGCGACCGTTTGCGACTGGCGATGAACCAAGCGGCAAGGGACCTCGGCAACCTTGCGTTATCTGTAGGTGGCGACGAAGCAGGTATTTTTGAAGCGCAAGCCCTGATGCTCACCGACCCTGAGCTTTTGCAGATGCTCGAGTCCAATTTAGTGCAAGGCAAAGGCACACTTTTTGCGTGGGTATCGACGGTGAACGAGCTGGCGGCAGGTTACGACGCGCTCGAGAACGATTACTTGCGGGCGCGTGCTAGCGACGTTACTGACATTGGCATTCGCGTGCTGCGGCTGATGGATGCTAGCGTCCTCAAACCACCTCTCCCCACCCAGCCTGTGATTGTTTTGGCCCGCGAACTAACGCCCTCCCAGACCGTACAACTGGATACAAGTTTGGTGCGCGGCATCGTCACAGAAGCTGGCTCAACGACATCCCACAGTGCTATTTTGGCGCGCAGTTTGGGCATTCCTGCCGTTGTGGGTGTGGGTGATGGCTTACAAGCTGCCATAAGTAATGCTGATGTCGCGCTAGACGGCGACCGTGGGCAGGTTTGGTTAAACTTAACTGAGGCTGTCCGCGAGGAGTTAGGGCAGGCTGCCAGCACATGGCAAGCCAGTAAAGACGCTGAACTTGCCGCAAGCCTAGCGCCTGCTGTCACCACAGACGGCACCGAAATTGCCATTCACGCGAACATCGCCAGCAGTTACGAAGCCAGCAAAAGTGCCCAGCAGGGTGCGCATGGCGTGGGCTTATTCCGCAGTGAGTTTTTGTTTATGGACCGCACAAAAGCACCTAGCGAGGCTGAACAGTACGACGCCTACGCCGCTGCGGTTCACGCATTTGATGCTAACTTTGAAGATGCCCCCATCACCATTCGCACGTTGGATGTGGGCGGCGATAAACCGCTGGACTACTTGAACATTCCTAGTGAAGACAACCCCTTTTTAGGCTGGCGTGGTTTGCGCTACTGCTTGGAAACGCCCGATCTCTTCAAAACCCAACTGCGCGCCCTGTGTCGGGCGAGCGCCCTTGGCAACGTTCAGGTGATGTTCCCGATGGTGAGCACACCCGGCGAAGTAAGTGCTGCCACAGACATGGTGCGCGAGGTGCAAACCGACCTCGCCCGTGAAAATGTGCCGTTCAACCCCAACATGCCCCTTGGCGTCATGATTGAAGTGCCCGCAGCGGTGTGGCACATGGCAGAGATTGCCAAGCTGGTAGATTTTGTGAGTATTGGCACTAACGACCTTTGCCAGTACATTATGGCCGCAGACCGAGGCAATGCCCGCGTGGCCGCGCTTGCTAATCCGTTTGACCCGGCAGTATTACGTGCCATTGCCCACACAGCCGATGCTGCCCACGCTGCCGGCATCAAGATAAGCATGTGTGGGGAGATGGCCGGTGACCCAGAAGCTACGGCGTTGTTACTTGGTTTAGGCATTGACCATTTAAGTATGAGTACGCCGCGTATTGCCAAGGTAAAAGAGGTTATTCGTGAGGTGAGCATGACACGGGCGAAGCAAAGTGTGCGTGAAGCGTATAGTATTGGTGAGGTGGGGTGAGCGTAATTTACAAGAGGTTTACGGTTGTGCAGCCGATAAATCATGCACGCCGACCCACTCGAGCTGTGCCTCAGTAGGTTCTGTGCCAGGATTTACCAAGATGGTAAGGGTGTTGGGCCAATCGAGGGTGTAGGTGAGTTGGTCGGGGAGAGTTGCAATTCTTGCTAACCATTCCTCGTAGTTTTCAATGGCGTCTTCGTCTACATATTGCCCATCTAAAAATTCCTCAAAGGAGCCTTCAACAGTTTCATAGTCTGCCAGAGGTATTTCTTTGGTTGACAGAACATTGCTCTCTACAACTGAGAATATACGCAGGTATTTTTCACTTTGACGCCAGGCCATCATAGTTTTTGGAGGGTTACTAGATACCCGACGGGTTCCCCGATAGGTATTTCTTTTTGTGTAAACATAACTACTTTCACCTAAAGCCTCAAACGATAGTAGAGCGGCATCTCGATAACACTGATCCGTCATATTGGGTGTAGTTGAGGAAGATGATCTAAAACTCCCCACACTTAACATGTAAAGGTCGGCTATCTGATTGTTTTGATGCACTCTCAGCCAAGTTACAGTCTCAGCGATACTACCTCTTGAAAGAGGTCTAGATGTATTACAAACAAATGCGTCGGCATTGAAATTAGGTATGTCTCCCAAGTCTTCAAAAAGCTCGTCTAAACCAGTTGTCTGGCATACGAAGCCATTATGTCCGCAAATAGTTGCATGTGCTTCCATACATCTTGTTTCACCAGGAAAATCCTCAAATTCAATGGGTTGACGAAAGATAGAATCATCAACCTGAGCAAAACTGGCGTAGACAAGTAGTAAATATGGAAATAACAAAACTCGCCCAAACTGATACACACTTACCTCTTTCCATAAGATTACGAGCCAAACAATTTTAAGGCTGTTCTAGCTGCAAATCGTGCACACCAACCCACTCAAGCTGCTCCTCAGTAGGTTCTGTGCCAGGGTTTACCGAAATGGTGAGGGTGTTGGGCCAGTCGAGGGTGTAGGTGAGTTGGTCAGGGAGGGTTTCAATTCTTGCTAACCACTCCTCGTAACTTTCGATGGCGTTTTCATCTATAGGTTGCTCATAGTATTCTTCAAAATGGCTATGGTCTGCTAAAGGTACAGCCCTTGTCGATAAAACGCTATTTTCTACAACTGAAAACATATTTAGATATTTTTGGCTCTCATGTCGAACCATGACAACCTTGTGATTCCCATCAACCATTCGCTCAATACCCCATTGCATGTTCTTTATAATGTGAAGATAACTTTGCTCATCTAAATTTTCAAAGGCTAGCATGGTAGCATCTACATAATTCCGTCGTGTAAACATAGCTGTAGTTATTGCAGATATTCTGTCACTTCCCACACCTAGCATGTAAAGGTCAGCTACTTGGTTGTTTTGATACAACCTTAGCCAAGTTGTAGTCTGAGTCATGCTGCCACGTGGAAAAGTCGTGGACGTAGTGCAAATAAATGAATCAGCATTGAGATTAGGCATGCCGCTTAGACCTTGAAAAATTTCGTCTACGGTAGTTGTATGACAATTTAAGCGGGCGTGAAAGCAATATTCAGCATAGGATGCTACGCATTCCGTTTCACCGGGAAAGTCTTCAAACTCAACAGTTCCACTAAAAATTGAATCATTGATTTGGGCAAAACTGATACAGGCAAGCAGCAAGCACAAAAACAAAATCAATTTGGCGAAGTGGGGCATAACTGCATTGTAACGGTTAGCAAAAGAAAAGGCTCGAGACATGCTCGAGCCCTTCCTCATACAGAAAATCGCGTTTAATCTTGTCGCTTATGCATATTCGCCCAACCTTCCGGACGAATCACCTCATGCGCACCAGCTAATAGCCCACCAACACCTTCTTGCCCAGGGTTACCTGGTTCGGCTTTGGCCGCTTGGCAAAACTCGCAGGTTTCTGGGTCGTGGCGTTCGTAGTCGGTAGGTTGCTCGTAGGTGCTTATAAAACCCTCGTAATTGCGGACAACTGCGCGTGTGTCCGACATACTTAGGAGATAATTGGGCGAAATGGGAACTTTACCGCCGCCCTCGGGGGCATCAATTACGTAGGTGGGCACAGCATACCCAGAGGTGTGCCCGCGCAAGTGCTCCATAATTTCAATACCCTTAGCAACCGATGTGCGAAAGTGCCCCGAACCATGCACCAAGTCGCACTGATAGATGTAATACGGGCGCACGCGGTTACGCACAAGTTTGTGCATCAACGCTTTCATAATGTTGGGGCAGTCGTTGATGCCGGCCATCAACACCGTTTGGCTGCCGAGTGGAATGCCCGCGTTGGCAAGTTTGGTGAGTGCCTCAGAAACTTCTGGGGTGATTTCGTTGGGGTGGTTGAAGTGGATGTTCATCCAGAGTGGGTGGAACTGGCTGAGCATCTCTACGTAGTCGTCAGTAATGCGCTGGGGTAAAAATAGCGGGATGCGCGTACCAATGCGGATAATTTCCACGCTGTCAATGGCGCGTAAGCCGGCGAGCAGTTTCTCGAGCCCCTTTGTTGGTAACGACAGGGGGTCACCACCAGAGAGCAGTACGTCACGGATTTGCGGGTGCGCGGCAATGTACTCGAGCTGCTTGCTGTAATCGGTTTGTGAAAACATCTCATTAGGGTCGCCCACAATGCGGCTGCGCGTGCAAAAGCGGCAATAACTGGCGCATTGTGTTGTCACCAGCATTAACACGCGGTCAGGGTAACGATGTACGAGGCCATTAACAGGGGAGTGGGCTGCTTCAGACAGGGAATCAACCCGTTCAGCGTTAAACGGCACCATCTCATTTGTTGTGGGAATCACCTGTTTGCGTACCGGACAGTTGGGATCGTCTGGATCAATGAGCGACGCAAAATAAGGCGTAATGTCCAAGCGAAATAGCCCTTGTGTATCAATCGCGGTAGCTTCTTCTGGGGTGAGGTTAATCAGCCCGCGCAACTCGTCTAGGGTATTGAGGCGGTTGGACAGTTGCCAGCGCCAGTCGTTCCACTTGTCTAGGGGTACATCCTGCCAAGGGTGGGGCGGCTGCGTTGCGTCTGCTGCGGATGCTGATGTAGGCGCTACTGGGGTTAAAGGGAGTGGGTCACCGTCCTCGCTAGCTAGTGGTGATGGGGTTGCTGAGTTTACAGGTAATGTCATGGCTTAACCCTTTCCTTACGTGGTTTTCCATATACGATTTTTCATATATGGTGTGCCAGACGCTAACCTTCCCCAAACTATAAATAATTCCAATGACTACTAAAAAATAAGGAAAGATAACGCCTCGAGCCGAGTTGCAACATTAGCTTCTGTTCAGGCTTACAGAGTAGCTACAAAAAGCGCGAGCTTACTGTTGCTTCGTAATGATAGACAATACGAAACGATTAAGCTGTAAGCTGCATAGCTGAGTTATCTCAAACCTATAAAGATATCTTTGTACTTACGGGGTGAGTCATTTGTCACCCCCGCCTCGAGCTACTCTATAGGTGTAAACGAAATCACGACTACATTGCGCGGTTGATTGCACAGGTAAACGTGATTCGCACGCAAACTTTGTCATCAACACAGACTGTGGCAAGACAATACGTAGAACCATGTTGGAACGCTTGATGGACTAACAAAAGTTGTCAGTGAGCTACAACAAGGGTGTGCGCAGGTGTCTTGCTGTCAAAAACAGTTTGTTAAACAATACGGTTTTAACAAAGGCTAACCTGTGTGGGTTTGTCTAGGAGGTTACCAATAACGCACGTACTAGCTTAGTTGCAACGGTTGTGGGTGAGGTTGTAACGCTAGCTTTGAACCACGTTAAACCCCACGTGAAAACGCAGCAAAATTTGTGCTGGAAAGGAAAACACTATGAATCATGTTGGACATATGATCAAAGAAGGTAGTCTCGAGGCTTTTGGTATTACCGACGCAGCAACTGTCAACTGGAATTTAACCACCCCTGAACTTTACAATCACGCCCTGCGCAAAGGTGAAGGCAGTCTTGTTCACCTAGGCCCTCTAGCCGTAGACACCGGTAAATACACCGGCCGGAGCCCTAACGACAAATTTGTGGTTGACGACGCGCAAAGCCACGACCTTATTGACTGGGGCAAAGTCAACCAACCCATGTCACCCGAGCACTTTGCGACTTACAAACAAGATATGCTGGCAGCCACTGCTGGCAAAGAGCTATTTGTGCAAGATGTGTTTATTGGTACGCACAAAAACTACCGTATCCCTGTTCGAGTGATTACTGAATACGCCTGGCACAGCTTGTTTATCCACAACATGTTTGTGCGCCCTACCCGCCGCGCGCTTAAAGGTCACGAGCCTGTTTACACCATTATGGATTTGCCTAGCTTCAAAGCTGATCCTGCCCGCCACGGCAGCCGCACGGATACCCTTATTGGGGTCAACGTCACCGAAAAACTCGTGCTTATTTGTGCTACCGAGTACGCCGGTGAAATGAAAAAATCTGCCTTCTCACTCATGAACTACGAGCTTCCTGAAGTTGATGTTATGCCTATGCACTGCTCAGCAAACGTAGGTCCGGACAACGAAGTGGCTATCTTCTTTGGACTTTCTGGCACGGGTAAAACGACACTCTCTGCCACGGCTGAACGCACCCTCATTGGTGACGACGAGCACGGCTGGAGTGACGAAGGTGTCTTTAACTTTGAAGGCGGTTGCTACGCCAAAATTGAGCACCTTTCTGCTCAAGCTGAACCAGAAATTTACGCGACTACAAGGCGTTTCGGGAGCATTTTAGAAAACACCGTATATGACCCAGAAACTTACCGCGTGAACCTAGATGATACGTCTAAAACGCAAAATACCCGCGCTGCGTATCCTATTACCCACATTTCAAACGCCAGTACCGTGGGTTATGCCGGGCAACCTACTAACATCATCTTCTTAAGTGCAGACGCGTTTGGGGTCTTACCACCACTCGCCAAACTCACCAAAGAACAAGCTATGTACTACTTCTTGAGTGGCTACACCGCCAAACTGGCAGGTACGGAACGCGGCGTTAGCGAACCACAAGCAACGTTTAGCCCATGCTTCGGCGAACCCTTCATGCCACTGCGCCCAAGTGTATACGGTAACTTGCTGGTTGACAAAATTGACCAACACGAGACTGATGTGTGGCTTGTTAATACTGGTTGGACGGGCGGCCCTTATGGTGAAGGTGAGCGTATGTCGATTGCTTACACCCGCGCGATGATTCAAGCTGCGTTAGAACACCGTCTTGATGGCGTAGATTTTGACAGTGACAACATTTTTGGCTTAGCTATTCCTACCAGTTGCCCCGGTGTGCCCGATAACGTCCTCAACCCCCGCAATACCTGGCAAGACAAAGCTGCTTACGACAAACAAGCTGAAAAACTCGCTAGCATGTTTGCTGAGAACTTCAAACGCTTTGAAGCCAATGTGTCCGATGCCGTGAAAGCTGCGGGTCCTAAAGTAGGTACAGCTGTTTAAGTTTAGATGCTCGCGCAACACGAGGTTATCTCTTGCTCATCTCTGGGTGATGTAGCCAGAGTAAACGCAACCTAGTCAAATCAAACTAACGACCTGTAGATATGAACGCTACGGGTCGTTAGTTTTTGAGGTTACGGGTATACGGATGAGGTTTAGATGCCTCCGATAAGCTCCTATCAGGTGCGTTATACTCCAAACAACCTGATTTGAAGTATATGCGTTTTGAATTGATGTGTTTGAGGAGTAACTTATGAACTATCCTATACAAAGCTATTGGCTATGTTGTTGGACTAAGGAGGGTTGCGTATGAGAACTATTGCCCTAGGTCTAGACGTTGGTACCAGCGGCGCACGTGTCCTTGCGGTAGATGATAGCGGTGCAGTCATCGCTGAAACAACCCAAAGCCACCCTCTACTTACCCCCCAACCCGGTTGGACTGAGCAAAATCCAAGCGACTGGTGGCAGGCCAGCTGCCAAGCCCTTCAAGAGATGATGTCTAAGCTAAGTGAACACACGGTTGTAGGCATCGGTATGGCGGGGCAAATGCATGGCATGACGCCGCTCGATGCCCACGGCGAGGTCGTGCGCCCAGCTATGTTGTGGAACGACCAACGCACAGGTGATGCTGTCACTAGTATCGACCAAGCGGTAGGCCGTAGTACCTTGATTGAACGTGGTGGCAACCCTGCGATTACTGGCTTCCAACTTCCTAAGCTTGTCTGGTTGCGGGATAGCGAACCAGATGCTTTTGCCAAAACCCGCCATGTGCTTTTCCCCAAAGACTACATCACCTATAAACTAACTGGCGAGATGATTGCTGAACCGGCAGATGCCTCCGGTTCCAATTGTTTTCACCTTGCGAGTAAACGCTGGGACGCTGAGGTTTTGGGTGCAGTGGGCGTAGACACCAGTTTGTTTCCAGAGGTACTTGCCTCACATGATGTAGCAGGCAAGGTTACTGCAGATGCCGCTGCAGCTAGTGGACTGCCTGAAGGTTTACCTGTCATTGCTGGGGCAGGAGATAACGCCTCTGCTGCGTTTGGTTTGGGCTTGTCTAAAGATAACTTAAGTTTGGGGAGCCTAAGTTTGGGAACATCTGGCGTCATTTTTGCACCGTTAGAAACTGCCACACCTGACCCGGACGGACGTGTGCATTTGTTTTGTCATGCTGACGGCGGCTATAACTTGCTAGGTGTGACCTTGGCAGCGGCAGGAAGTTTTCAGTGGTACCGCGATACCTTTTATCCAGAGCGCAGTTTTGACGACCTCACCCAACTTGCGCAAACCAGCCAGCCCGGTGCAGGTGGCGTGACCTTTAAGCCGTATTTAGCAGGGGAGCGTACACCGCACATGAACCCCGACTTGCGTGGGTCGTGGACAGGTTTGAGTTTGGCTACGACGCAAGCGGATGTCGTTCGGGCGGTGCTCGAGGGTGTTGCTTACAGCTTGCGCGACACGTTAGATGTCATCAGGCCGCTTGCGAACGTGACAGAACTTCTCACTACGGGCGGTGGCTCAACCTCTGACTTTTGGTTACAGATAGTCAGTGACGTACTTGAAACACCGCTCAAACAACCTCAGTTTAATCAAGGTGTGGCTTATGGCGCAGCTTTGCTTGCGTTTTGGGGATCTGGGCAACCTGTGGTGAGCAACGCGCAAACAACCACCCATCAATTTTTGCCAGCTTCAAATTCAGCGTACGCAAAGGCTTTAGCGCGCTACCAAGCACTCAACTAGACAGCTATCACTTGGGTAATGTAAGGAAAATCTGAACTGAACAACA
>JBCCBI010000165.1:0-11373 GCA_039034155.1 Deinococcota bacterium
CCTTGCAATTTCTGTTTCGCCGCACCGCGGGCGTCACAAGATGTGCAGGTGCCTTCAACCGACAAAACCGCGTGAACCAGAGTGGACGCCGTTTGTGGCGCTTATCTTTTTAGCAGGGTTAAGTAACGTTCCACCGGATATTGAGGAGGCAGCACAGCTCGAGACCAGCAACTGGTGGACGGTCCTCTGGCACATTCAATTGCCCTATCTTCTCCCCGGACTCACTGCCATTCTTATTTTGCGCACCGCTGACATCCTCAAACTTTTTGACATGGTGTTTGTCATGACGCGGGGCGGCCCCGGCACAGCGACGGAACTGGTGAGCATCTACGTGCAGCGCATTGGGTTTCGGGTATTTAACCAAGGTGTCGCTTCAGCCCAAGCTATTTTGCTACTCATTATCACCATCATCTTGGCAAGGCTTTATATTCGTGTGTTTTACCGGGAGGTGAGCACCTAGTGCAAGCATCACGACAACTCAATCCTGCACGACCACGCACAACTCGCTTCAATCGCAAGCGCGTAGGCACTATTTTGCAAGTCATGGGCATTCTTTTGGTACTGTTTGGCACCTTGTTCCCGTTTTATTGGATGGTGACAACCTCACTTAAAACAACCGAGCAGACCTTTGCTTACCCACCTGTGTGGACGTTTTCGCCGACGTTTTCGCATTACGTTAGCGCCCTCACTGACTACGATGTAGGCGAAACTCTCATCAACTCGTTAATCGTGTCCTTTGCAACAACATTTATCGCCGTGCTGTTGGGAACACCCGCAGCGTATGCCATCGCCCGCTTTAACTTTCGCGGCAAGCGCGATTTGTGGTTTTGGTTTATTAGCAACCGGATGATTTCACCGATTGTGATGGCATTGCCCTTTTTCTTGCTAGCGCGCAATTTTGACCTCATTGACACTCATGCAGTACTGGTGTTGGTGTACTTAACGTTCACAGTGCCCATTGTCGTGTGGATTTGCGCAGATCAGTTTCGCACCATCCCCAAAGAATTAGACGAAGCCGCCTTAGTTGATGGCGCATCGTTTTGGTTTAGCTTTTTTCGGATTAGCTTGCCACTAGCAGCGCCTGGGGTGATTGTGGCGGCTATTTTATCGTTTATTTTTTCGTGGAACGAGCTCCTTTATCCGCTGGTACTTACTCGTAATAGTGCCCGTACAGCACCCGTTGCAGCAACCTCGTTTATGAGCGGTTACGACTTGCCGTGGGGTGAAATTATGGCGACAGGCACGCTTATTGTATTACCTGTAACCATTTTTGCACTCTTGGTCTCCAAACAACTGGTGCGCGGTCTAACGATGGGAGCCGTCAAATGAGCACCAACTTCGGCATCAATTT
This sequence comes from Deinococcota bacterium, assembly GCA_039034155.1. GTDB lineage: Bacteria > Deinococcota > Deinococci > Deinococcales > Trueperaceae > JBCCBI01. The sequence continues at coordinate 1,352 of JBCCBI010000165.1, forward strand.
ATCGTTTGCAGTTAAGCGCTGGGTAGAACCCGAAGCTTGGGCCAAACTTGTTGCTGAGGATATGGATTTGCAGCTTGTGCAGTTCAGTTTTGACTTGCTTGACCCGTGGTGGGAAGATGAGCTCGGCAAACCCCTCGCCAAACGCGTTCAGCAAGCCGCTAGCGACCACAACCTCAGCATTCACAGTGCCTTTGTGGGACTCGCAGCCTACACCTACAACGCGCTGCTTCATCCGGTTGATGAAGCCAGAACTGCCGCCATCACCTGGTTTAAGCGGGCGATTGAACGCGCTACAGACATGGGCGCGCCGGCTGTGGGTGGGCCTGTGGGTGCAGTGAGTCCAGGCATAGATGACATGGAGCCTCACTATGCGCGTTTGCTCGAGACACTCGGCGACCTCTGCAACTACGCCAAGGCTTGTGGGCTAGAGGCTTATTACATTGAACCAACCCCTCTAACTCGTGAGATTCCTTGGTCAGTTGACCAAGCGCAGAAGCTAGTGAGCGATATGGCCGGAAGTGCTGTACCTATCAAATACGCTATTGACCTAGGTCACGCGCTTTACCAACCTCTGTATGGGGATGCAGCAGCATTTGAGCCGTGGTTAGCACTCGGTGATCACATCGGCCTCATTCACTTGCAACAAACTGACGGGCAAAGTGACTCTCATTGGGGCTTTACACGTGAGGGCATTGTTGATCCGGCAAAGGTTGCGGCAGCGATGGCACGCGCGGGCGTTAACGTACCGCTCATTCTAGAAGTGTTTTACCCTTTTGAACTTGCTGACGACGCTGTTTATGCCGACGTCACCCAAAGCGTTGCCTATTGCAAACAAGTTCTCGAGCTATAACCTCAAGATCTGAACACACATAAATACCAGCATTTGCGCCATGGTGTATTTCATGGTGTATTTCTATGCGATTTGTAGAGCAGATATCAGTTTATTGGGTTGATGCCATCATCAAAGTTACACTTTAGAGTACAAGCTCGAGCACAGTTAATCTGATACCATCATCTAAACCTCAACAAAAACGAAAGGATGTATATCTATGGCAACTCCTTTTGATTTGACTGGTAAGACGGCAATTGTAACGGGTGCTGGACGCGGCATTGGACATGCTATTGCAACTAGCCTTGCCCAAGCTGGTGCCAATATTGGTGTGGCTGAATTTGACGAAGCTGCTGGACAACAAGCTGTACAAGCGTTGACCGCGCTAGGCGTACAAAGTCATTTTGTGCAGACCGATGTTCGTAGTTCAAGCAGCGTAAGCACTATGGTTAAAGCATTTCAAGACCACTTTGGCACACTAGACATTATGGTGAATAATGCCGGTATCGCTCGTAATACCCCTGCTGAAGACGTCACTGATGATGAGTGGCTCGAGGTGATGAACGTGAACCTCAATGGGGTGTTTTGGTGTTGCCGTGAGGTAGGTAAGGTGATGCTCGAGCAAGGTCACGGTAGCATCGTGAACATTGCGTCTATGTCTGGCATGGTCGCTAACACCCCACAACCGCAAAGTGCCTACAATGCCTCTAAGGCAGGCGTGATTTTGCTGACCCGCTCACTCGCTGTTGAGTGGACCGGGCGCGGGTTACGTATCAACAGCGTGTCACCCGGCTATATTGGTACAGAAATGACTAAGTTGGGCATGAACACCGAAGGCTGGGGTGAGCGCTGGCTTGACTTAACGCCGATGGGAAAACTTGGCGAACCTGTTGATGTAGCGAACGCTGTACTTTATTTGGCTTCGGATGCTGCCGCGTTTAGTTCGGGGACAAACCTTGTAGTAGATGGTGGCTACACGTCCCAATAACTAATGGCTTCCCCTCACAAACCACACCTTAATGCTAGAGGTTGACGCGAGATGCGGGAGCTTGCTGCTACGACGCCATCACCCTAACTATAGGTTTGGATTATCCGAATCAACACAGATGACCTTGATACAAACGTCTAAACATCCGACCATCGGATACTTATGCAGTTTTAGAGCTTGATGACGTAGCTTTGCACACGTCTGAGATTACTGCCAACAAACTCGAGACAAGGCTACTCCTCTGAAGCCTCTTTTTTGCGGTAATGAAAATCGCAGTGACTCGCACCTTGCATAATCGTCTGGCTGCGGGAAAAGTCAATGTCATTGGCAAAGCCTTCCACCAGAGCGGCATCTCGGTTACAGGACAAGGTTGCGCCTAAATCTGCCATACCTAAACTGCGGTAGAGCTCAGCGTAGCGGCAGCGGGTGACGTTAAAACGCCATTCATTATCGGTCTGGGTAAGGGTGTCAACCTCGAGCGCGCCCCCGCGAAACCACGGTTCCCAGTGGCTGGCGAATGCTGCCATACTTGCATCTGGGCTACCTTCTCGCATAGTGTTGCCAACATCTTTAGCAGCGTCAATAACGGTATCTAGTAAGACCTCGAGCACAGCCTCTTCGCCAAACTTAACAGTTAATGCCTTCACGAATGGCTGTAAGATGCGCGCTTCCACCTCACGGCGAGTAAGCACACCAATCTGCTGGTTAAGGGTATCTGCTAACGGTGCTTCTTGTGAGGCTTGGGGGGCATCTGGTGAATTAGGTCTTGGCTTTTGAGACATGCGTTAGTTTATAACGCTCATCTGACAGACCCAGTTACGAATGTTCGGTCGCTAATGTCAGTTGCTAATATCGCCCAGATAGGCACTGCGAATATCTTCCCACTCGCGGCTGTTAATGATATTGAGTAGAACGCGGTTAATATCTTCTCGCAAGGGGCTTCCCTCAACGAGAGCAAAGCCGTAGTCTTGCCGCTCAAACACCTCGGGAATAACCTCGAGACTATCTGCAAATTGCTGATTAGTATGATACTGCAAGAGCGGACGGTCGTGAACAACGGCATCAACTTGACCATCTGCTAGCGCTTGCAGGGCTTCTGGCAAACCTGATCTAGGGCGCTGAAGTCCAAGCCTATCGCGCCGTAACACCTCGCTAGCGCTCGAGCCAGCCACCACACCAACCCTAAGCCCCGCCAGATCAGCAGGGCCGCGAATGCTTGCTTGCAAGCTATCAACCGTTAGGGCCGTAGCGATAGCAGCTGTAAATCCCGAAATCATGATGAGCGACGCAAACATCCAAATTAGTGCAACCGCGCGTCCACCCACGGTTTTGGGTGCTTTGTCACCGTACCCCACGGTAGTCATGGTGACAGCCGACCACCAAAAGCCTGAACCGATGCCTTTAGCGTCGTTACTAAAGTGTTCAGGATTATGACGGCGTTCAAAAAGCCAAATAAGCACGCTAACCACCAGCAAACACGCTACCAGTGAGGCAATAGCAATCACAAACTCGAGGCTAAACACCCGCTGGGCAATGCCAAGCCACGCCCAGTTGCCACGCCGACTACTGGCAATTCCCAAACCCGTACTGTAAAACGAATGGCTAAAATCAAACAATTCTTCGCGGCTCGAGGTTATCGTGAGCGCGCCCACGGCCACGTCAATCTCGCCTGCGGTGACGGCATCTAACATATCGGTAAGTTCGTCTTGACCGTAAGGGACAAGATCGTACTCGAGGTCTAGCTCAACCGCAATGCGCCGCCACAAATCCACACTGATGCCGCACCAGTCTGCGCTGTTGGGGCAAATGTCTGTTCCCGGTGGCAAGACAAACGGTGGTGTGTCTTTGTAGCCCACGCGCAAGCGTGTTGATGGGATTGTTGAGGTTTCCGTCTGAGCATAAGACAACATCCACATGCCCGAGGTCAACGCAATGAGCAATCCTACTAGAAACACTTCATGTTGCATCTTTAATCTAACCTGCTGTAGGCTCATGCAATCTACTTTACCGTGATAGCGCATTACGCATCAAAAATACTAGGCATTTCCGGTTTATCTGATGTGTTCGTTGGTGTTCATGGTTGGTGATGGTGTGTTGCTCTCAACCACAACACCCCTATCACCAAGTAAACTAAATCAGCATGGACGTTCCGCACACCATCACACACTCTGACTTTTCAGATACAACAACATCTGCAATAACACCTGAGATGCCGCCCCAACGTGCACTGTTGTGTGCTGCTTTACTCGCCGCTGGACGCCCTTTGTCTGAACAAGACTTATTGAAAGTATTAGAAGGCTCGAGTCCAACCACAACTAACACAGCATCACCAGAAGCACAGCAGCATGCTAACCAAGTAGCTAGTACCTCAGAAACCCTATCTGACTCTAAAGATGATGTTGGAGACGAGGCTACAAAGGTCGATGATGCTCTCAAACTAGACGTGCGTGCGTTACTGCGCGACCTCGAGCACACCCTCAGCGCTAACGACCTCGGCCTCAAGGTAGAGGAGGTTGCGGGCGGTTTTCGCTTGGTAGTTGCACCTCACTTGACGCCAGCACTGGCAAGTCTGTTATCGCCTCCACCGCTACCTTCACTATCTAACGCGGCTCTTGAGACACTAGCACTCATCGCCTATAAGCAGCCTATCACCCGTGGTGAGCTAGAAGCCTGTAGGGGCAGTTCTTGCAGTTCAACCTTAGAAACCTTGCAAGAACGCGAACTCGTGCGTGTAACGGGGCATAAAAATACCATTGGCAAGCCACTTTTGTACGGTACAACCCAGCGGTTTTTGCTCGAGTTTGGGCTTAAAAGCCTCGCTGACTTACCACCTTTAGAGGATGCACCCACAGACTTTGTGCGGAGCTAAATTTTCGTTGAAGTGCATCAAACATCAATTTAAAAGATGAGCTGATGATACCTAAGCAGCCTCTCGCAAACGCTTGCTCAACACCAAAATAGCCGCTTGATACCCTGAAAAGCCTAAGCCAATAATGCTCCCCATGCAGACTGGCGCAATATAGCTGTGATGGCGAAACGGCTCACGCGCGTGCACATTGGACAAATGGACTTCGATGGTTGGTAAACCTACGCCGCTAATCGCATCCCGCAACGCCACCGAGGTGTGGGTGAGTCCACCGGGGTTGATGACTACAGCACGTACACCTTCTTCGGGTGCTGCATGAAGCCAGTCAAGAATCTCCCCTTCGTGATTGCTCTGCCGGCACACCACGTTGATACCCACGGCATCTCCCCAGGCTTGGCACTGGCTGTTTAAGTCGTCCAAGGTACTGTGGCCGTAAACCTCTGGCTCGCGTTTGCCCAATAAGTTGAGGTTGGGACCGTTGATGATCAAAATCATGAAACGCTCCTTTAGATAAGACTGCTAAACAGGAAGTCCCTGTGTGTTCGCCAGCAAGTAGCGCCACGCAGCTTGAAGTTCAGTTTGATGAATATCGTCTACTATAATTGGCTTGCCAACTGCCTCGAGCAATATCCAACGCAACTGTTTGTCATGAGCTTTTTTATCGTTGTACAAATAGCTTGAAAGCTGATCAAAAGTTTCGTTGGTTAGACTGTCATGCAGGGGTTTTGGCTTGAGCCACTGCAAAAACTCGAGGCAGCGCCTTGTTTCATCCGCATAGCCCCGCTGGGCAGAAAGTTTGGCTGCAAAAACAAGCCCGTAAGCCACTGCCTCACCATGTGACAGGGGCGCGTAGCCTACTTCGGTATGGGCGTGACTGTACGATTCTAGGGCGTGACCCAAGGTGTGACCAAGGTTCAAAAACGCGCGCACGCCTTGCTCAGTTTCATCTTCCATGACAATATCTGCTTTGACACGTACGGCTCGGGGGAGTAGCTCGAGCCAATACTCAGTCTCGCCCATAGGCGTAAACCGAGGGTCTTTGAAGGCAGTTGCTAGCGTTTCATCTGCAAGTAGCCCATGCTTAAATAACTCGACAGCCCCCTCACGAAAAGTGTGATCAGGTAGTGTTCTAAGGGCATTCACGTCTACTAGAACAGCTTTGGGTTGCCAAAATGCCCCCACGAGATTTTTACCTTCAGGTGTATTTACGCCCGTTTTACCACCAACGCTCGAGTCCACCATCGCCAGTAAACTTGTGGGACACTGATACACTTCAATTCCGCGCATAAAACTTGCCGCCACAAAACCTGCGAGGTCACCCACCACGCCACCACCCAGGGCTAACACCGCACTGTGCCTGTCTAGGCCGTCTTGCAACATAGCGCTCAAGAGCGAGCCATAGGTTGTCAGCGACTTGCTCGCCTCACCAGCAGGTACGGTGTAGGTGTGTAGCGTTTTACCTGCTGAGGCTAGCGCTGCAACAACAAGTTCAGCATGATAGTGAGCAATATGCTCATCGGTAATGAGCGCGATGGTTGTTTCGGTGATGTGCTCTGCAAGGTGCTGGTAGAGGCCGTCTGCAAAGATGATGGGATAGGTAGGGCCATCTTTAGGGGGTAGCTCGAGGTTCAACTGACGTACAGCCACCTTACACACTCCTTATCAGCAACCACTTATTGAGCGTCATAATCTATTGGTCCTGCTCCTGCCATCTCCACAACTTGGTGACAATTTCTTCAACCACCTCTTCAGAGGGTCTGCCGTCTGTCGACACGCGAATGCTCGCGACATCTTCATAAGCTGCTTTACGCGCCGCCATAAGATCTCGGATACGCTGCACAGGATCGTCACATTCTAAGAGTGGGCGTCTATGCCTGCGCGTCCGCTGGTAGGTTGTCTCCGGACTTGCACTCAGTAGCACAACTGGGCCACGACTTTTGAGCATATTGCGGTTAATATCGCGTACTACCGTCCCCCCACCGGTTGACACAACGACATAATCTAGCCTCAAGCAGCGGCGCACCACCTCAGTTTCATAATTGCGGAACACACGCTCACCGTAATGCTCAAAAATATCTGCTACGGGTAGACAGCTTACGCGTTCAATGACCTTATCGGTATCAATAAAGTTAAGACCTAATCTGCGCGATAATTCCCAACCAATACGACTCTTGCCAGCACCCATAAAACCCGCCAAAACAATCCACGTCACTGGCCTGTCGATGGCAATAATGTGTGGCACATGAGGGTCAGACGTTACTTTTGATGACGCAGCCCTCAATAACGATGACGCCTGTTCCGTCTGAGTACCCTCACCTTGAGTACTCACAGTCATATGTACAGTCTGCCGTACGTGTTGACTGCCTCGAGGCGAAGATTTAATATTGATGCTTTTATCTGCTGACATATCTTGACGATCATTCTGACGCAACTCACGTACATTAAGCTGCAAGGCGCGCACTTTAACACGTTTGTGCTTAACTTTGTGGCTGCTAAAGTGTTTGCTGTGCTTACCCTGATGCTTACTCTGACGTCGACTATTAGCCCGTCCGCTAGTACGCTTGGACATAGTCGTCGTGAGCTTTCATGTTTTGCAGCACCTCACGTATGGTGTCTGCCCCAAACTTTTCCAGTAGTGCGTCTGCCAGTACCATCGCCGTCATAGACAAAAGCACAATGGATGCTGCGGGTACAGCTGTGGTGTCTGAACGCTCGCGGGCAGCGTCAGCAGCTTGCTTGGAGACAACATCCACCGTAGGTAAAGGTCGCATGAGGGTCGCAATAGGCTTCATAGCAGCGCGTACCACAAGCTCTTCACCTGTGGTGATGCCAGCTTCTAGACCACCCGAGCGGTTTGTTTGCCGGTGATAGCCTTGGTCATCATTGTGATAAATGGCGTCGTGAACGTCGCTGCCTTTCACAACAGCATTGCGCCAACCATCTCCAATTTCTACACCCTTGATGGCTTGAATGCTCATAGCAGCTTGGGCTAAGCGTCCGTCAAGCTTGCGGTCCCACTGGGTGTGACTGCCCAGCCCAACAGGTAAACCCCGAAAACGCGCTTCGATGATACCGCCGAGGGTATCGCCGTTCTTTTTGGCGTCATCAATAGCCGCAATGACCTCAGCTTCAGCAGTTTTGTCAAAACTACGAATAGGGCTTTCATCTAGGGCGTCAAGTTTGTTCCAGTCAAAACCACCGTCACAAGCAACACCTGCGAGGTTTACAACCCGCGCACAACCTTGTACATTTGCAGTTTCTAAGATACGTAGGGCAAGTGCGCCAGCAGCCACGCGGCTAGCTGTTTCTCGTGCTGAGGCACGCTCTAAAACATCCCGCAAATCTTTATGCCCGTACTTAATGCCGCCAGCCAAATCCACATGCCCTGGACGCGCCGCTGTGAGCGCTTTTTTGCGCGGTTCATTGCCCGGTTCTGGTCCCATAATGTGGGTCCAGTTACGCCAGTCGCGGTTTTCAATTTGCATGGCAACCGGTGCACCGGTCGTGCGCCCAGCACGCACACCGCCGAGAAGTTGCGCACAATCTTGTTCGATGACTTGCCGTCTACCCCGCCCGTAACCGCCTTGTCTGCGCCGCAACCACGGATTGATGTGGTCGTCGGCAACAAGTTCAAGTCCGGCAGGGACGCCGTCTAAAATAAGTGTGAGTGCTGGCCCATGTGACTCGCCAGCGGACAGATAACGTAACATTAACAGTTAGTCTAGCATGGAGGGTGCTTTCCAAAAAGGAAAACCCCGCACAAGTGGCAGGGTTTATAAACTATAGCAACATCCATAAACGTTGGGCTATAGACTGAGTTAATTGATTGGTACTTGCGCTACTCGGACTAGCCCCATACTTACGGCTAACGCTGTAGCTTGCAGATGATTAACTTACTCAATGATGTCTGCTGTTACTACAAGTACAAGATCATTACGAGTACTTGTCTCGGAGGTTTGCCTGAACAAAGCACCAATAACAGGAATATCTTGCAATAAAGGAACACCTGTATCAGTCTCAGTTACACTATTTTGTAAGAGTCCCCCTAGCAAAACTGTCTGACCAGGTGCGAGTGTAATTGTTGAAGTTACATTACGTGTACCAATATTAAGAAAGTTAGGGTTATCTGTCTCAGAAATAAGAGTCTCAATTCGTGCGTCTACCTGCATATTAATACGTCCGTCGCCTGTAATTTGAGGTAAAAAAGCCACTTGAAGCCCATAGGGAATCGTTCGCTCGAGTGCTATATCTCCACTAACCAATGTAATAAAGATAGTACCTCCTGATTGAATACGACCCTCTTGGTTATCGAGCACCATAACTGTACTATCATCAACAGTACGAGTTATGTTTTGACGTTCAAATGCATCTAATGTAGCACCAATGTTAAAGCTAGATAATGCGCGTTGGGCATCAAACACAAAGTTCAGCCCCGTATCAATTAGAGTTGCAGAAAAGTTACCTATTCCCCCATTCCAGTTAACTCCTAAATTTCTTGTTAACTCCACATCCATTTCTTGAATGCGTACTTGAATACTCACCTGGCGTTGTGGTGTATCAAGCTCTTCAAGCAGTATTACGACTTCAGCCTGAATAGACTCAGGTGCTGTAATGATTAAACGATTTGTCCTTGTATCAGCTGCAATATTAACTTCTTCCTCTGTTGCTAATGCAGTAGCTTGATTGAAATCGGCTAGCGTCGATTGTGTAGCAACATCATTATCTGTAGTGATCGTTGATCTAGCACCACCTAAAGAGTCACGATTCGTACTGACATTGTTCCCTCCGGCATTAACATCAGGTAGCCTTATCCCTGTTAAGGCTTCAAGCAAAGTTGGTCCAAGTTCCTCCGCCCGAGCATTAGATAAAAGATAGCTTCTACGCACAATGGGATCAGGAGCAGCTGGGCGCTGTGAAGGGGCGTCTAGGGAAGTGATAATACGCTCTAATTGGTCAATAATGCCGTCGGGGGCAGTCACAACAAGTACATCATTATCTACTCGAATAGAAATAAGCTGTTCAACTAAGGTCGGTTCTTCAGCCGCTGTAGCCTGCATGGCTGTATCAGTTGCTTGCGCAAAGAACATTCCTGCGTCACTAGCTAGCATAACAACAGGTGCATTGTTATCTTCTTGCCAGCCTTGGGGTTCAGCGGGTTCAGCATCGGGTGCGGGAACAGGTGTAGGTGAAAAGAAAATTTGCGGTGTGGGTTGTGTGCCATCACCTGTATCATCAGCAGCAGGGGCTGGCTCAAACTGTGGATGGCTTCATCATCTTCAACAAAGCTTTGAGCATCTTTGATTTCAATGGCATAGGAGTGCTTGGGTAAATCTTCGGCC
>JBCCBI010000166.1:0-11340 GCA_039034155.1 Deinococcota bacterium
AAGGCGGGGCCTGTGGCTGTGGTCCATAACGGGATCATTGAGAACTATCGCGAGCTGCGCGAAAAACTGGCTGCCGCTGGCACGACGTTTGTGACGGACACGGACACTGAAACGGTCGCCCTTCTGGCGCATCACTACATTCAGAACGGGATGGAACCCGTTGACGCTGCAAAGAAAACACTGGAAGAGCTGGAAGGCGCATATGCCCTTTGCTTCCTCTTTGAAGGGGAGCAGGACCTGCTTGTTGCCGCACGCAAAGGCAGCCTTGCTGCGATTAGCTAAATCATGGGTTGTTTTGTTGCCAAAGGGAAAGGGAGCAGGGGGGAAAGGGAGCAAGGGGGCATTGGGATATTATAGGAGTAAACTATCTCAACGTATTGATACTTCAAAAGTTATCAGCATAGTGATGAGGCATCGTTTGAAAAATGACGCCATCATCTAGGAATAGCATCAAGGCATTCTCAAAATTACCACTCAACCTGATGACATCAAGATGTTACAAACTGGTGTTGTTGATTAAAAAAACCTCGGTAACTCAAATAAGCCGCACTCAGCGCTGTAAACATGGTGGCACCAATCAGCATGTACATGACAATAATCTGCAAGCGCACAGCTGTGAGCGGCGACGCACCCGCCAAAATCATGCCCGTCATGGCACCTGGCAGTTTAATGAGCCCCACAGTTTTGGTGGAGTCGATAATTGGAATCATGGCACTTCGTAACGCTCTACGAAATTGCTGGAGGGAGGCTTCTCGTGAGGTTGCCCCTAATGCCAGTTTGGACTCAATCATAAGGCGTTGGTCGGTGATGTCATCGCGTAACCGGGTCATCACGAGGGTGGCTACACTCATGGAATTCCCCACCACCATGCCACCGATGGGGATAATATCGTCTGGTACAAAGTCAAACACGCCCAGCACAAGCAAAAGCCCTACTGTAAGAATGGTGCTGATGCCGATAGCGATAATGCCAATCCAACTCGCGTGACGGATGCCTTTGGCGCGATTGCCGCTGGTGCGCCCGGCAATCGTCACCATAATGACTAAAATTGTGCTGGTAAACAGGATGTTGTCTTGATTGAAGACAAGCTCGAGCACATAGCCAATTGCAATAAGCTGTACAAAACTGCGTGCTGTTGCAATTAGTAAATCCGCTTCTAAATCTGCCCGCTGCCAGCGAGACATGACGGCTGAAATAACAACGAATAATGCTGCCAATAGGAGTCGGGCAAGTTGGTCAAGGCCGCCAAATAAGTCAGGAAGCATGAGATACCTCCTCACCGTGGTGGGGCTCAGCCTGATTATCATCATCGTGGAGACCTTGGGCAAAGGCCTCGAGTGCAGGATGTGTCAACATCTCGCTAGCAGGTCCCAACCAAGCAACGCGCCCACCATCTAAAAATATGACTCTATCTGCTACTCGAGCGGCTTGTTCAACATCGTGGGAAACCCATACCAAGCTCACATCTTGACGGCTACGCAACTTGTGTAAGGCGTTTTCAACATCGTGGGTAGCAACAGGGTCAAGGGCGCTGGTGGGTTCATCTAGCAAAAGCATGTCGGGAGCAGTTGCAAGGGCGCGGGCAATGGCCAGGCGTTGTTCTTGACCGCCGCTGAGCTTACTGGCGTCTGCGTTTAAGAGAGATGGCTCGAGCGACGCTTGCTGCATCAACTTCAGCACATCATCATCACTTAGCTGCTGCCCACAAAGCTTGGGTCCGTAACGGATGTTATCTGCGACTGAGCCTGCAAACACCGCCGTTTTTTGAAACACCATGCTGACGCGCCGCCGCAAGTCCTGTACAGGCAGCTCGGTAATGTCTTGGCCGTCTAGGCTGATGCTACCCGCAGCGAGCTCATCCAACCTGTTCAGCACGCGCAGTAAGGACGACTTACCGCCGCCACTTGGACCGAGGATGACGAGGGTCTCCCCTGTTTGAATACTGACGGTGACGTGCTCGAGTACCGTCTTGCCCGCACGCTGCACACAAACATCCTCGAGTTCCAACTTAGCCATCCCAGCATCCTATACGATGAATGTCAGACATGCCTTTAGCCAACCCATTTAGCGATAATTTGTCTGTTACAAGCACATTACTCACTGATAAAACATTCAATGGATACACGCAGCAAGTCTAACGCAGTCGTCAATATCTGCTAGCAATTCAGTTCAAAGCAACACAACATCAATAAGATGCTTACAACGTTACCCAACGTGCCCAGTCCGTCACTTCACCACGTTTGTCACGTAAACCACCGGGTTGTTGATTGCCAATAGGTGCATCTGCGGGGGTTAAAAAGATGCTGCCAAGCAGCATTTGCGTGCGCGCAATGCCTAGGTAATCAAGGACTTCGGGCGTTTTGAGGATGCCGCCACTTGACCAGTAGGTGTGCCAACCGCGTGCTTCAGCTGCGAGTAACAAGTTTTGTACCGCTGCCGAAGCCGCTGCAATGTGCTCCATGTTGTTGATAGTGAGCTGTGGTTTGAGATCAGCATCATCTGTTGGATCAGGAAGCCATGTGACTTGAACGAGCGCACCAGCACCGGCAATCAGTTTGGGAATTTTAGAGTTCCACGCGCGTGTCCACGGGCTTTCTGGATAGGTCTCAGCTTGGACTTCTAAAAAGTCAAGGAGGCGGTTACAACTAGTTGGCTCGAGCACATAAAACCGCCACGGTACAACTGACGTTAACTCACTTTCGCGGTGAGTAGCTTCATCTGCCAGTTTGTGAAACGGTGCCCAACCCGCCACCTCAACCATAGTCTGTAACGCTTGCTGTTGTGCTTCACTGAGGCTTATCGGCTGGCTGTAGCGCGCGGCTGGGTCACGCAAGCACTTGAGCGTTTTACGCTGTCGGATGACGTGGTCAACAACCTGACTAACCTGACTCGTCGTCATATTTGAGGGAGAATGTGCGATGACAAACCTCCTTTACCTAAGCGCGTCAACAATACTTTGGGCAACCTCTTCTGAGGCAAGTATGCCAAGGTTAATCCAAATATCACGCGAGGCTGGATATACATTGCCAGCTTGAACGGCGGGCAGCGCCTCCCACAAAGGGCTATCAAAGATGGCGGCGGGATCATCTTCAGTGGATTGGTCAAGCAGAAAGATGTGGTCTACATCTGCTAAAGAAGGCAGTAGCTCGAGCGACACATCAATAAGGGATTCACCTTCAGCAATGTCAGCCACAACGTTTGGCATCTGCAAGCCCAACTTGGTGTAGAGAATAGGCCCGCCCAAACGGCTAGCGCTGTAAAGGCGAATGCGAGTTGGCTGTACCCGCAAAAACGCGGCTGTTTCTACTTGTATATCTTCTGGCAGTTGCTCAGCGTAGGTGCGCATGGTGGCGTCGTAGGCATCCAAGCGCTCACTTGGGTCAATGCCTAAAACGTCTGTCACCGACCTCAACCATGCTTCTGGTGTGCTTTGGTCAGCTAGCGCCACGGTTGGGGCAATGGCACTGAGGTTGTTATAGTTTTCGCCTATATCGCGAGCACGCCCAATGATGAGATCGGGTGTAAGTTGCAACACAGCTTCTAGATTGGGTTCGGGAAATCTACCAACGATGGGCGTATCTGCCAGATAGGCCGTCATATATTCGTAAGACGTAAAATCCACGCCGTTAAAGGTTGCAATGGCTATAGGCTCAATGCCTAGCGCTACCAAGTTATCCGTCACCATAGGATTAAGCGACACAATCCGGCTCGGTGCTTGCGGAATGCACGCCTCCCCTAGTTCGTGGTTGATGCTGCGAAAGCCGTCTTCACAGGTTTGCGCGTAAGCTGCTGCACAGAGCGTTAATAACAGGCTTATGAAAATGGATTTAGCTCGAGCCACTAGCATCAACTACTGACACACTGACGCACTGCTAGGCGCTTCCGCGAGTAAACCGCTGTCCACAGAATCTTCCAAAATAGCTTCAAAGGCCATCACACCACGACCTTTCGACCACAAGTTGCGGTTAAACACGTACACACGGTCGTTTTGGACGGCATCAAACGCTTGCCAAAGTGGGTTAGCTTGCCATTCATCGAGAATCGCTTGATCAGCTTCACCACACATAATCACAATACTACTTGGATTGACACTAGCGAGGCCTTCTAGGTCAAGTAGGTATTGCGTTTCACCCTCTTGTGGGCTTAATGCATTGTTGCGTCCCAAACTCTCCACAAACGAGCCCATAAAACTCTCGTTAGAATGCGCGGTAAACCCGCCTGACCACAACACACCGATGACAAATTCGCCTGCGTCTGGGTTTGTAGTTGTCTTGGTGGCATCAAAACTTGTCTGATATGCCTCGAGAATGTCACCTGCTTCTGCTGCTTGACCCAACACCTCAGCAATAGCATTAAACGCAGTTAGTTGGTCGCTGTAACTGCCACGCAAACTGTTAAAAATAACGGTGGGTGCGATGGCAGAAAGTTGCTCATAAATAGCTTCATGACGGCGCAAATCACCGATGATAAAATCTGGGTTGAGGGCGGTGATAGCTTCTAAACTAGGTTCTTTGCGCGTACCAACTACTTCCGCGCCAACAACCGAAGTAAAGGGTTCTAAGTAGCTCGGCATATCATCTAACGCGTAACCAACGGGTGCCACGCCTAAGCTTCCTAAATGGTCTGCAAACGAGTACTCGAGCACCACAATGCGCTCCGGTACATTATCTACACAGGTTTCTCCCAATTCGTGGGTGACACAGGTTTGGGCGTAGCTGAAACTTAACAACATCATAAAGATGAGGGTAACTAGGTTGATGCGTAAGGTCATGGTTCATCCTTTCCAAGTGACACAGGTGTGCTCGAGCTATGCACAGCACAAGATAAATTCTGAGTAAGAAGCTCAGGATTAACTCTAAAATACCCGAGTCTAATCCCGAGTGTCAAGCTTGGTTTTAATGAATTTTACTGTCTGGGACAATCTTTTCGGAATCATTCCGATTTGGATATTAGTGCTTTGAGGTGAGAAGTATGGGGACTCGAGCAAGGTTAGCTCACAGCACCTCGAGGATAATCACATGCGTTGTACTTGTATCGAGGGAAGAAGATAAGACTCCATCGGATACCACACCCACACCACCAAATCCATGGCATCGCTGATGGGTTTACGAAGTCAACGCATCTTAGAAGGTTTCATCACACCGATAAGCAGATGGTATCGCACCGACATCAAGACGCATCACGTGAACATCCATAAAAAACACACGTGCGATGGTGCCAACACGTGTGTTTTATCTTTGACATTTGTCTGTTGTCAAAATGTTTGTTTCAGAAGAACTTTGTTACAAGTTCATCTACATCATCAAGACCCTGGCTCGTAAAGCTCTAACCTCCGGCTACCAAAAAATAATGGCAATGCAGTAATAAGAAAAGTTAGCACGGCGATGGCACCAAGTAACACCATGCCCTCAGGTTCACGCCAGTAAAACAAGCCGGGCCTTCGCAATGTTACCCATGCTGGATAGGCCAGCATAAGCGTCATGAGGATGGCGTAGCCAAGCGCGAGTGTCATGTATAACAGCCCGCCTGGCGACAGCGGAATTTCTGATGGGTTTGTCGCGTTAAAGTTGGGGAAGGCTGCACCCAAACCAACGCCTAAGCCTGTCACCACAATGGCGCTACTGAGCCCAGCTACAGGCGACACAAAAGCTAGTGTTGGCGACACATCGATGATGCGCGCGGCAATATAGCCAAGGCTGGTGCCCAAAATCACCATGGTTGGTAGCGCGTGCCAAAACTTGGTCATGACAATCGCAGTGCTACCTAGTGGACCTGTGCGCAGGAGCCAAAACCCTTCACCTTCCATCGAGACAGCAGGATAAACCGCGTAAACGCCTGTACCTGCAAGCAAAAAGCCCATAAAAGCAACGTTCATAGTGCCAACGACATCTCTAAATTGTTGCAAATCCACTTGAATGCTACCCACGTTGACAAGGTAGATACCCGCTAATGCGAGGAGAACAAGGAGCTGTGACCAACGCGTGGGGTCACGCAATAAAAGTCTCGAGTCCTTCACAGCAACCCCAGCAGCTTTACCCCAACGGTAAAAGTTACGCTCCCAAGCGGGGGTAGGTTTTACAGTAGCATCAAGCCGAGGACGGCCTGACTCTAATGAGCGAATCCAACCTTCACGGTAGGCAAACGCAGCTAAGCGCGCAATAATCCACAGCAAAATAATCGATATAACCGCCAGCGTGTAAGCACCTGGTGTAACCGTGCCCTCGAGCCCACCCCACACAGCTTGTGAGGCCCAACTCGACGGCAACCAACCAATTTCAAACGCGGCAAATTGCGACAAAAAATTCTGAAACTCTTGCGGCGTCATATCAGCAATTTGCTCGGGGCGTAGCGACCTAAGCCCTAAAATGAGTCCGGCAGCTAGAATCACACTCAGCGCCGTGGCAGCTTCTTTCACCCGGCCCGCTGGCGCAATGCGCATGAGGATAAGCGCCACAAAACTACCAAGGGCTACCGGAATGGCGTAGAGCGTAAGCAGTGAGGCTATGGCAAGCGGGTAATATGTAAACGGTGCTTGGTTCTCTAAACCAATACCCACCAACACAGGCAAGGTAAAAATAGCAGGTAAGAGTGCTGCGTTGAGGTAGGTTTCTGCCACCTTCAAATAAAATACTTGTGCAGCCGTGGTAGGTAAGCTGAGCAAAAAGGGTAAGTCTTCGGAGCTATAAAGTGTCGTGATTGCCGTTGTAAGCACACTAAACGCCACCCCAAACATAAGCACGAGAAAAAGCCCTTCGAGGCTCCGTTGGGCAATGGCATCAGTAATGTTCAGGTCAATAATCACATCGTAGTTGTTTAAAAAGCGCACGCCTAAACGAGTGATGCTGAACATGCCCCAATAGACAAGTGCTAGGAAGCTAAAGCCAACTATATACCGCAACGGATTGTGTTTCACACTGTTCAGTGCGCCACGTAAGCGCATCTCAAATAAAATCATAGTACTAAGGCGCGCCTACGAGTTCGCGTTCCATAATGCGCTCGTCGTCACTGGCTTCGGTCGTAAGGCGTAAAAAGATGTCCTCGAGGTCAGCCGAAGCTGCCCCAAGGTGCGCGCGTAATTCTTCTATGTTGCCTTGCGCAGCAATTTCACCTTTGTTGACCACAATGACGTTATCTGCCACCGCTTGGGCAACTTCCATGGAGTGGGTTGTGAGCAGCACGGTATTTCCTTTGAGGGCATACTCGCTCATTAAGCTGCGCACTTGGCGGGCTGCTCTGGGGTCAAGACCCACCATAGGTTCGTCGATGACTAAAACTTCTGGTTGATGCAACAGTGCCGCAATAAACGTGAGTTTTTGCCGCATGCCGTGGGAATAGGTTTCAATTAACTCGTTGGCGAAGTCTTGTAGACCGAAAAACTCGAGCCACTTTTGGGCTTTTTTGTCGCTACCTTCCACATCCCGCAACCGACCTAAAAAACGTAAAAGTTCACGTCCGGTGAGCTTGGTATAAAGGTAAGGTCGATCTGGCACGTAGCCAAGGCGGGCTTTCGCCTCTACACTTTTCCGCACGACATCAAAGCCAGCCAGACGCACCTCGCCGCTAGTCGGGCGAATGAGTCCGGTGATGGTTTTAATGGTGGTAGATTTGCCTGCACCGTTAGGTCCCAGCAGGGCAAGTACTTGCCCTGGTTGTGCTGTAAACGAAACACCTTTGACGGCTTGAATGCGGCCGTATTGTTTGATAAGGTTGGCAACTTCAATCATGGATGTAGGTCTCTCCTATCTAAACCCCGCGTTGTTCATGGCGGTAGGAGTTCAAGATGGTTTGGCTCGAGCTCAATGCCTCTTATCCAAAAACAGCAGTTTTCAGATAGTGTTAAGCCTTCAGATAGTGTTTAGCGGTTAAGGAAAACAGCCTTGAGCAGCAGGTAGCATCTGGTCAAGGGTGACAAGAACGGCATGATATGCCCCGTTCAAGACTGGTAGGCGGGCGCTGCTAGGTTTGATGATTCTTACCTTAGCAACTTGGAGATACTTAATAAGAAGATACTTAATAAGCTGGGATCATCTCAACTAGAGTCATCGTAGAAAGTCATTGTGAAGGTTCAAGGTAGTATTGAGTGTCTCATCTTGCTAACACAACGTTCATACTAGACGCTCATAGCTGCTAAAAAAGCACCACTGCCTCCAAAGTTGGTGAGCAGTGGTACATTAATATTGATTGAGTCTTAATGTTGCATGACTGAGCTAAAAATACGTCTTAGCTAGTCGTCAACGCGTTAGTTACCTGCAGGCAACTCGGCGACGTTATTGAGTAGCGTGTTGTACGCTGCCTGCAAGGCATTATCACCTTCTAGGTTGACAATAGCTTCACCTTGTACGTCACTAATGTCGGCCCGTTGCACGGTCTCGATAAAACGGAAGAGGCCTTCTTCATCGGCTGTGGCTGTTCCTAAAACTTCGCCGTCCACTACAATATCCACCTCAGCACCAGGCTCAGCACCGCGTCCCTCGAGCACAACTACGTTGCCAAAACGGGTGTCTTCAGCAATTACATCTGGCGTAATGCCACCTTCATTGATGCTGTTACGGTCAGGCGTGAGCCACTCGAACGACAAGTACACAAGTTGCCCGCCGTTGTTGAGCGTCACAACACTCTGCCCAACACCTTTACCAAAGGTTTCTTCACCAATAATGGTTGCCCGGTTATTGTCCTGCAAGGCACCAGCAACAATTTCTGAGGCTGAGGCTGAGTTTTGATTGACAAGAACAACCATAGGTAAGTCAAACGCGCTACTATCTGCCGAGGCCAAACGCTGCGTGATGCCCCGCGCCCGCTGGAAAACAATGTCACCTTGGCTTAAAAACTCATCTGCCACTAAGATGCCTTGATTAAGAAGCCCGCCACCGTTATCGCGTAAATCAAGCACTAACGAGGTGATGCCTTGCTCGCGTAACACAGTGAGCTGCTCCATCATCTGCTCGTGAACGCGCTGATTAGCAAAGGTGTTAATTCGTAAATAGCCAACCTCGTTAGGCAAAACCGTTGATTCCACACTGACAATGTCAATGGTGCCGCGCACAATGCTGAACTCCACGGGTTCTTCTGCTCCAGGGCGCGACATGACAATGTTGACGGTACTACCAGCCGGACCGCGTACAAGATCAACGACCTCATCTACGGTTGAGTCTTTAACACTGACCTCATCTACAAACAAAAATACATCGCCCCGGCGCACGCCCGCGTTCCACGCTGGGCCGTCACGGTAGACGTTAATAACCTCAACAATAACGTTATTAGCGCGGTCTTTGGGCGATAACACTGCACCTATACCCTGAAACGAGCCGCTTCTATCTTGTACAGCACGCGTTGCTTCCGCTGGCGCGGTGTAACTAGTATAGGGATCCTCGAGCGCTTCCAGCATTCCCGAAATGGCACCTTCGATAACTGCGTCATCATCAATGTCGTTAAGGTAATTTGATTGCAGTGCAGCGTACACCTGTACAAACGCACGCCCTGCCGGGCTATTTACAAATTCATCTGAAAAATCACGAGAAAACTGTGCGTTAACACCTGCTAATGAAAGTGCTACCAAAGCTACGAGAATAAGCCATTTGCGCTGAATATGCTTCACCTTGCCTCCTTTAGCGCTGTGAGGTTGCTAATTGCTAAGAGCTATCTTTAGTTTACAGCATAAAGTTACATAAACCCTAGCTGCCTGCTGTTGGCTTGATTCTTCCCGTCTTGCACGTGTTACACACAAACATGACAACAGCTTGGGGAAGTCATAAGCACCAAGTCACAGACAGGCTTAGCATCTCACACTACTGCTAAAGTATAAAGATTTAGCAGCGGGCCGTCAGTAAATCCAATTACGCCCCAACCTTTGGGTGTGTTGCCGTACTCCTGTATTTACCTTGAATGTATTTAAACACACAATGCCAACAATGCCCTCGAGAACGCACAAACTCCGACTCTCCACTATTAAACCCCTAGAATATGCTGACCGACACGGTGAAAATGTTCTCAAGGTGTTTCTCATGAATTTTTTGTGATGTTTTTGCTTTATCAAGCAACTACCAACTCATTCTCAATATCAAGGATTTATACAGCCTGTAAAGCTGATAACCCGGCAAAGATATTACACATATACATAGGATTTAGCACGATCAATTCCAACTTTGCTTAAAGCTATGTGATGCTGTGCTAGAACGCTTTTCGTATACAACGTTGCTAGGCTTACAACCTCAATCTATATTCTAACTGAGCTCATTGACACACGTGCCGACAGCTTTTGTAGCTACTTGTAGCGCCCTAATGTAGAAAATATTCTCAGTTGTACTTTTGTGGGTGGTCATCTTATGTAGGTATCTTGAGTAAGATAAACTTACCTTGATGATGGATACGCCTAAGACCCTCCTTTTTGTTGACGATACACCTGCTATCCTCAAGCTTTTGGAGGCAATCTTCAAACCCAGAGGGTACGCATCGCTTTTTGCACGTCATGGTAGAGAGGCCGTTCAGACACTGCAAGCTCAGACAGTGGACCTCATCATTCTAGATTTAGATATGCCGATTATGAACGGCTACGAATTTTTAGCCTATTTGCAAAAGTACGATGTAGATGTTCCTGTTATTGTCGTTACGGCAACAAAAGTTGCCGACCATGAGTTTCTTGACGATCACGGTGTCACTTTTATGGAAAAACCCTTTTTACCCACAGCTATTGTCAAAAAAGTTGAGGAGTTGCTCGAGGAAGGCAACCAGCTACGGGGCATTTCACTAGCTAGTTTTTTGCAACTTTTGGGACTCGAGCGTAAAAGTGCTGCCATCACAGTGAGTAGCGCTCAACATCAGGGTGTTATCTACATGAAAAAGGGCGAGATGATACACGCGACGACCAAGCGGGTCAAAGGTGAAGCTGCCCTCTACCTTATGCTTAAGTGGCCAGACGTCAAGCTCGAGGTTGATTTTAATCAAACCAGTGGAGATATTAGTATTGACAGGCCGCTCGAGCAACTTTTACTCGATATTTTTAGAATGCAAGATGAACACGAGGTTAGTAAAGCAGATAACGCAGGCATTACCGAAGACCTAGCCATGAAAGACTCAGCTACGAATGCATCATCCAGAGATAATGCGTCATCCAAAGATGAGGTAGACTTACCTTCAGCGTTACTTACACCAACTGGCAACCCAAGTAGCGATGTAACCGCAAGTCATGATGCACCTTTAGATAGCGGAGCACCTGAAGACGGCGCCTCTGGTGAGCCAGATAGTTATAAGCAATATGCTGGTGAGTCACAACATAGTCATCACTCCACACCCACAGAAGTATATCCAGAAACATACGCGGACAACATCACCTTAACGGAGGAA
>JBCCBI010000167.1:0-11243 GCA_039034155.1 Deinococcota bacterium
ACCAATCAGTTCAGTTATTGATAATTTAACCTTTTTCACTATACCCTTAGACACCGAATCTATGGAGATTACTTTCAATGCTAGTGAGTCTAATGATCCAGATAATGATGTATTAACCTACTTATGGGATTTTGCAGATGGTTCAACAGGCGATGGGCAGATTGCTACACACACTTACACACGTACAGGTATACCTATAACTGTGTCATTGACAGTGACAGATTCTGAGGGTGCGTCAAATACAGTAGAAGCACGTATTCTTGTCTCACCTACTGCAGTAGTTCCATAACTTTAATCAGCAAAGGAGTATGATCAGCTGTTCGGGAAAACATCACCTATATTGTTATTCCTTTTAGTGAAGAGGTTATTAAAGTGCAACTTGATGCAAGTATGTCAAACGACCCCGATAGTGATAGCCTCTGCTATGCATGGGACTTTGGCGACGGCAGCAATGGGGAAGGCATGCGTGTAAGCTATGTTTACGGCGAGCCACCTACAATCATCACAGCAACGTTGACTGTGACAGATAGCAAAGGCGCATCACATGAATCATCTGTGGAGCTATCTATCACAAAAAGGTACACACTTCCCTAATCCAAATAAACTGGATCAAGACAAACCCCGTTTAAGGCGGGGTTTTTTACTTTGACGAATCCGTACCCAACTCCCACACCATCACGCGATTGTTGCCAGAATCTGCAATGGCTAGATAATTGTTATGCAAGTGAATCCCATACGGCCAGCAGAGGGTTTCATCTGTTACAGCTTTCCAGTGGTTTTCGCCGTTGGCTGTAAAGTCAGGCTGACCTACGACCATGTCGGCAGGTTTGTAAATCCCTGTTGTTGGTAGTGTGTTGTGGATGACCACGCGGTTGTTGGCGGTGTCGGCAATGGCGAGCTTGCTACCATCTTGGCTAATTGCATAGGGAAAGCGCAAGGCAGAGGCATTTTGTGGTCCGTAGGGCCATTCTTGTCCAGTTATAAAATCCTGCTGACCAAGCACGATGTTGGCATCAACATCACCATTTGGAATGGGTGACCAACCAAGGACGCGGTGGTTGCCGGCATCTGCGATGAAGAGAGTGGTGTCATCGCCTGCAACTGCGTGCGGCCAGCGGAAACTTTTGGGGCCAATGATACCGCCGCGATTCTCGAGCATCGTCTCAAAATCCTCTTGCCCCAGAATGCCATCAGGTGGTTGGTCAGTATCGGGTAGTCCGTGCCAATACAGCACGCGTCTATTTTGGGTATCGGTCACATAAAAACGCCCATGAACATAACCAAGTCCGTAAGGCCAGTAAAAACTAGTTGCGGTAACGTTTGCACCACGATTAGGCTCAGTTCCGTTGACATCGGCTTGCCCCAGCACGCGGTCGGGTGGTTGGTTGTTGACCTCGGGCAAACTGTCCCAAATAAGTATGCGGTGATGCCAGGCGTCGGCAATAAAAAGCATCCCGTCAAACACGCCCACACCAGTTGGTAAATGCAAAAGTTTGGGACCTTCGCTGACAAAATCAGCTTGACCCAATACAACATCTGCTGAGCTGTGGCTTTCTGGCAAAGGGTTATGCCAAATGAGTACACGGTGGTTGCCGGAGTCCACGGTAATGAACACATCATCGTTCATGAACACACCACGCGGTGCGTAAAGTTGGCTGGCACTCGGCTGGGCAGCGGGTAGGGCTAAACCGTAGGTTGCAGGTGCGCCCAACCAGCGAACTGGGCGCGCTGTTTGAGATATAGGTGTTACTGGTGTTGATGTCGTCATCAATAAACTAGCTGGGGCGCAACCAAACGCGGCCGTCCTCGAGCCGCAGTGGGTAAGGTTCTAACTGAACAGATGGCGCAGTTATACACTCGCCACTGGTCAGGTCAAACTGAAAACTGTGCCACGGGCAGGTGAGGGTGCTACCTTCGCACTCGCCGCGTTCTAAGGGCATGCCCATGTGGGGGCACTCGTTGCGGTAGGCAAAAAGGCGTCCCTCGAGCCGCACGACAAGGGCATTATAGTCATCACCTTGCACGCGGAACGGACGCCCTTCAATCACTTGACTTGCCAGCGGGCCCTCAACCCAACCCATGCTGGCAAGGTTGCCGTCATCAAAGTCGCGAATAGAGTCAAGTGAAATAAAGCCTGCAACGCTATCCTCTTTCACTTCTTCAATCCTGGAAATTTGCGGTACGCGTTTGATGACTGTTTCTGTCACGCCATCTTTAAGGGTTTGCGCGCTCATAGAACAGCCCGAGCAGGAGCCGTGTAAACGCACATAGGCGACATCTTCTTGAATTTCGACCAGTTCAACATCGCCGCCGTGAGACTGCACGTAGGGCTTAATGAGTTCCAAGGCCTGGGCAACTTGCGTTTCCAGCGAGGGCTGAATAATGCCGTGAGTGAGGAAAAGCGTGTAAATTTCCGGTTGCTCGAGCGCCTCGTAAAGTAACTCCTGACCTAAGTCACTCTCCCGAATGAGCCTTACCAACTTGGTAATCGCATGGGTGTTGAGGTCGTCAACAACTTGCTTTAGCTCGAGCGCTGCCTTCTTGGCATCGTCGTCTAGCTTATTAACCACCTCGAGGCAGTCGTCTGCACGCTTGGCAAGGTCTTCAAAAGGTGTTTCGGCAATCGCAACCGCGTTGCTCATAGGTTCCTCCTTAGGATAGTGCTTTAATCTTCATCATGTATTTTGAGATCTAAAGATGGCATCTATTTTTTCTGATTAGTAGCATTAACATAAACAAAGAATTTTTAAGTAGTATTTTAGGTGTGTTAGAGCTGATGAAATGCTCCCACTCCCCCTTTCTCCCATTCCCCCCTTCTCACCACAACGCTGCCCCACCATTTTTAAACCCCATACGCTAGGGTCTGCTCGAGGCTTTCTTGAAGTTTCATAAACAGTAACTCTTTGAACGCTTGCTTAGCTAAAGTTTGCACGATGTCTTTAAGTTTGCCTGCTTGCAGAGCGTCAAGGTGATGTTGCTCTACGGGGCGTTTCTCAAGGGCTTCCAAAATTAAGCACGCACTAGCACTGTTAGTGAGGAGCATGTCTTCAAAAAAGTTGTCCACAAACTGACTAAACCAGACACCCTCACCTTCTGGATTAGCGCGAAACGCAGCCAGGCCGTTTTCGAGGCCTTCATTACGTTGAATGAGGCGTTCACTAAAGCGCTCAATGGCGGCGTTCAGCAAAAACTCAAAGTACTGTTTTTCGTGGAGCTCCACGCTAGCCCCCTGCCTGTTGACGCGTCTGAATGTCCTCGAGGATGGTCTCGAGCGCGGCTACGGCAGCGTCGTCCCTTGCGCCTGCAAACAAATCTTGGGCTTGCTGCAAGCGGGGTACAGCCCTACTAAACGCCCCCAAGTGCGCAAGGGCATTGCCTTGATTAGCGAGCACGCGGGCGTAACCTAGCGGGTCATCTGCTTGATTGCGAACCGTCAGAACATCTTCGTACAACGCCACCGCTTCCCACAAGTTATCTTCTGGATGAGATGTTTTGGCGTGCTGTAGGGCGTTCGCGAGGTTGAGCGTGGCACTTGCCCACATCTCCGGTTGGTCACCTTGCGTAAACACCTCGAGCGCGCCACGAAGCGCTTGTACGGCAATAGCCGGACGCAATTTGTCCGCTTCGTCGTTCATGGGCATGTTCAAGTAGCAAAGCGCTAAGTTCATTTGAGCGAGGCCGTACGAGTGTGGTAGATGCGTTTTGGTAAAAACTTTGAGGGCTTCTTGATAGGCGTTTACGGCTTTGAGGAGCCAGCCTTTGCTACCTTCAGCGCGATCTTGGCAGGCGGTGCCAAAGTGCAGCCACAGCTCCGCTCGAGCGTCCCTAAACGCTGTATCTTCAAATAACGTCAGTGCCGTTTCAAAATAGCCAAGCCCTTTGTGACTTAGCGGTCCCGCCATGCTCTCGAGACTCGCCCATTCCCCGTAAAGCCGCGCGGCAAAGGTCGGCGAGCTACCTTGGGCAAGGTCGGCAGCTTGCTCTAACCTATTCATACCCGCTTGCCTGTCGCCTGTCGCCAGCAGGTGATGGGCTTGGGTCGCTAGTAGATAAGCTTTAACTTCAGCCTCAGCAGCTTGGGATTCTGGAGGTGTGTCGCGGTAGCCAAGTTGAAACGCAACCGCCTCGAGCAACTCCAACACCTCACCCCCTACTTGGGCTTGTAAATTGGTGTAATCATCCATTGATGGATTAACGACAAAGCGGTTAAACCGTGCCTCGAGGCCATCATCACCTTGCAGTGCTACGTATGCTGCTTGTTCGTCGTGAATGGCCAATGCGTAAAACTGCCACGCTTCGGGCAGGCCGTCGGTATGCCCGCGCATCACCTGCGCCAGTGCGCGTGCTTGTACATCGACATCTGTCAATGGTGGTAGTAACAACGCACCTTGTGGGCCCGTGAAAACACCCAACGGCTGAGGTCGTAAAGATAACTTGAGGTCAGCAGCGGTCATTATCGTCATATACGTCCTTTACGGCTCAAAATCCTGCCCTAAATCCTGTTCTGTATCCTGTCCTAAATCCTGTCCTGAATCTTCCCAGTTGATGTTGACACCGTATTGAATCCACTTGGCAGCAACCCTTGCCTTTTTTTCGCTGTAGTAGCAGCCCACCTCGCGGCGTTTAATTTCGTCTGGAAACACAACCTCAACATAAACACGCCACTGACCGTCTACTTTTTCGACACTGGTTTGGGCAGAGATGGCTTCATCAGGGTAGTGGGAGGACACGAGGAACCTAAATGCGAAGGGGAGAAAGGGGGAAAGGGAGGATGGGAGAGGTCATCGTTATCAATCATTGAGGGAAATGCGGAGGGTTTTGGCGTTATTGTCCCAAGTTGCGGTGTAGAGCCTTGCTATAGTGTTTTCTGGCAAGACTTCCCAGATGAGTACGCTGCGGTCGCCATGGGCGTTGCGATGTTTGAGGAGGAGGCCGCCTGAGCTGCGGTTAGCGACAGGTAACAGCCATAGTTCACCATCACGCATCATGGCAATTAAGCTATCGCTGGGGAAGTAGGTGGCGGCAACCTCAGCGGAGATGTGTAGATAGCCTGTGGGAAGAAGCTCGAGTTGCACACTACTAACGTCGGGCTTTGCAATGACAGCCTCAGCTTTCATGGGATGCTTCTTCCGCTTGCGATGTGTCGCGAATACCGTGAACCACCAAGCCCGGAATTGGGTGGGTAGGTAACTTATCTGGGTTGTAGCGTTTGAGAAGTTCGTTAACTAAGGTTTCCATCGACTGCGCAACTTCTGGTGAGATGTCCATACCAAAGTCAAAGCATGTGCCTTCAATCAAAAACACGGTGACTTTACTTGGGTAGTCGTCTTTGAGCAACCAACGACCAAAGGCGATGGCATTGTCCCAGCGGAACGCATGTAAGTTCATTTGGGTAAGCGGCGGCGCTTCAACCTCATGCCCCGGAATTTCGTAGAGCGTGCCGGGGTCTGCACCTGTGCGGCAGGCATCAACAATAATGACCTCGTCCATGCCTTCCATTTGGAACGCCACATCCATACCGGCAGTACCACCATCACACACGCGGATGTGGTCGGGTAGGCCCAACTCCCACAAACGGCGAATGAGCACAGGACCTACAGCGTCGTCGGAACGGAGCAAGTTGCCACAACCAATGATGAGCGTTGTCTGCTCGTCAGTTTGCTGGGATACCTGTTCAGGTGATGTAGTTTTGAGTGTGGTCACAAGGTTATGTGTCCTAATCATTTGAAAGTGAGACTCGAGCTACCTGTGCATCTAAATGCGTTTACATCTATCTGCTGATATCTGCTGAGGCATCTCGAGCTATGTTCAAGGGAACAGTCTCAACATGCGCGAGGTTTTTGTTCTAACGCATAAACATCATCGATGCAAATACATCAGAGAATTATGCGTTCATCTGTTAGTCAAACGTTCAAGTAAGGTTGAATTGTAGTCTAACGCGAAATCTCGGCGGCATCAACTGAAAAAGCCAACTAGTGGTGAGCTAGTTGGCTCTCAAGTAGCACTTCTATGCACTCAAGCTAGCAGCCTGCCCCAAACTTAAACTGGGATAACTTTTTGTGAGTTTTAGCATCGTAGGCGTGAACCGTACAGACCAGACAAGAATCAAAGCTGGTGGCCACAAAACTTAGCTCAATAGGGTCAGCTTGGTCTTCTAGAGTCGCGCCAATCATGGCTTTTTCAATGGACCCGTTTTGCCCTTTGTTATCGCGCGGGCCAATGTTCCACGCCGTTGGCGTGACCACTTGATAGTTTTCAATCTTGTTGTCTTTGATTTTAATCCAGTCCATGAGCGCGCCACGAGCGGCTTCAGTGCCGCCAAAGCCTTGGCCCTCAGCATGTTCAGTGGGTTTAATGTAAAACGGCTCGTGTAAGTCCAAACGTGACAGCCAGTCTTCAACACGTTTGTAATACTTAGGTGCTTCATGCAAGCGGGCCATAACCCGGGTCATCACATTAGGGCCAATTTCTTGGACAATGTTGTACATGAGTGGGTCGTAGTCTTGGTGTTCTAGTGCGCCTTCACGGCCACAGACAACTTGGCGGGCGAGCGGGCCAGCCTCGAGCGACAACAACTCACTATCTACCATGTAACGTGGTGATTTGGCCCAGCTATATTTACCTTCTTTTTTGCCCTCTAAAGGATCAATAGGCTCAGTCACGCCTTCAAAAGGGTGAAGCTGCGCCGAGCCGCGAAAGTAGCTGTTGGTATGGTCTTCGCGGACGTTGGCTTCGTCAAAGTCATGGAAGTTACTGCCGTCGTAAACACCGGAACGGGCAATCAGCGCTTTGTTACGCCCGGCAATAGTTGGGTGCTGGTAGTGTTCAGGTTCAACAAATGTACCTGCTGCTAAATAGCGCCCAATGCCTTGACCGTATTTGTCTAGTCCAATGTCTTGTGCGTAGCGAATGAAAAAGCCCATGTCGCTATCTCTATGGCTGGGGCTTTCATCAATCCAATTGAGGACATCTTGCCAGGTTTTGTTTTCTAACCAGCGGTCAATTTCACAGCCGTAGAAGGGCTCGAGCCACTCCTGCTTGTAGTACTCCATGATTGCCGTGGCCCTGGTGACATCACTTAAGGTCGGCGCGCACATAACCCCACCCGGAACCATAAAACTACTGTGTGGCCACTGCCCACCAAAAAGCGCATAAATCTCAACAGGTTTGTTGCTGACAATTACACCTTTTTCGTAGCTTGTGCCGACAAAGGGGCTAAAGCGTTTAACGGCTTCGTCGTACATGTCGCTTTTGGCGTAGTTTTTGTTGACCATGCTAATGCCAAACAGCGCGTAAAACCAGCGCGGAATACTCTGCAAAGTCTCACAAGCTTGGGCGATGTTGCGCACCAAGTGCGCGTTCGGGGGAACTTCGGTGCGCCAAGCCGTATCTAGCGCGTACACAGCTTTGGTGAGGTGCGAGCCGCCGCAAATTCCGCAAATACGTGGTGTGACAATTAAGCCCGCTTGAGGATCTTTACCTTTGAGGATAATCTCAAAGCCACGAAACATGCTAGCTTCAGTCCATGCGTCTACAACGGTGTTATCTTCTAATAAAACGCGAACGTCGAGGTCGCCTTCAACGCGCCCGAGCGCGCCAACATCCAGTTCTACAGTTGCCATACGGTGCTCCTTTGGCTAGGGGGTGAGGTGTTGATTATTAAGTGATGAGGTTGGTTTAGGTAGGTGACGTTTGGGAAAGGGGGATGGGGAGAAAGGGAGAGGTTAGTACTGCTTCCCTTTCAACATCATTGATGATGTCAAGTGAGATGGTATTTTCATCTTCACCTTGTAGAAGCTGCATCAAGTTCAGGTTGTCCACAGTAATGATTGATGCAGCTTCCACAACTAACTTGATGATGTCATCAAGAGTTATCGCTTTAGATGTGCTCGTCAAACTATCAACTAGACATCTAAGCTACTAGACATCTAAGCTAGACGACGAACATGTCTTTTTTGGCCCACTTAGGTGAGGCAATTCGGGCGACTGCTGCGTGAACCGTGTAGCTGGCGGGGTCGGTGCCTTCGGGAACTTCTAACGGCACCACACCAAACGCTTTTTGCGTTTTGAAGACAGTACCGGGTTCTAGGTCAAAGAAGGGGAACTGCGGTTCGGTACAACCCGTGCAGGGCATACCAGCCCGGGTCTTACTTGACTGCTTGTTCCACAAAATCCGGTTACAGGGTGAGTGCGTCATGGGACCGCGGCAACCTTGCTCGTAGAATAAACAGCCTTTGCGGGTGCCTTGCCCAAATTCTTCAACAGGTTCTTTCCACTCAAAGTACTGCACGCGGGTGCAACCTGTTTGGGTGAAAGTCTTAAAGAACGTCTCTGGGCGTTGGTAGTGATCTAGGGTGATGTCGCCTAAACGCCCGCTGGCAATCGCCACCAAAATCTGCGTGACCCAGTCTGGGTGAATGGGGCAACCAGGAATATTGATAACCGGTAAACCCGCTTTAGAACGGTAATCTGCGCCTAAAAACCCACCTTGATTTTCTTTGAGGTATTGGAGGCCAATGGAGTCTGTTGGATTAGGGCTGGTAGCAGGCACGCCACCCCAGCAGGCGCAATCGCCTAGGGCAACGGTAAACTGAGCGGAATCTGCAAAGCGCTTCACCCAGTTCATCATGGGTTCGTGCAAGAACTGGTCAAAGCGCCCGGTACCGTTGGGACCTTGAATTACAGTGCCTTCAAAGACAAAAATATCTGGGCCGCCAGCTGCCAGAATGGCCTCGAGCTTGTCTTTTACCTGATCGCCCATCTCAGGGCAAATCGAGTGGTGATAAACAATTTCAATCCCAAAGTCGGTTACTAAATCCACCACCGTGGTTTATTCAGCTTTTAAAAACGACTGGGTATTGCCGTTACAAGCTCCCCCGTGCAACCAGACCAATGTTGCCATGACAACCTCCACTTTCTTCTAGCTTGTTACCTAAACCTTGAGTTGCTAAACCTATTAAGTTGCTGAGGTCGTCAACACGGACATGTCAAATCCGTCTTGGTATCACCTGCAATATTTAGAGAGTATTCCTATTAAAGTAGAGTATCCCTATTAATACGCAGTGTGACGCCAGTACCAAGCGGCAAATGCAGTGACGACAACCCGCAAGCAACAGCGATCAAACGACAGCTATAAATGTGCTTATAGTCACCTTAACGTGCTCGGTAATGTAGGGGCAACTACACCTTTGGGTAGGTTTGTTGAGTAGTGGTCCATTGCACGTGTTATGCTGCTTGAGAAGCAGCTATATTTATTACCTTTAAACGCGATCTCGGAAGATGAGTTAAGTAAGGCTCGAGACGCCTGTGTACTATTTCGCCACAGTTGAATTTCGTCGTGATTGAATATTATTAGTTACATGCTAACGCTACTAAGTAGCGTCTAACTCATAAGCAAAGGAGTGAAGGTCGGTGTCACGTGAGCTTGAACCAGCGCCCCAGCGCGCTTCTGATACCCTGGATGCGCTGCTTGTTGCTGGCCACGACCACGCGCAGACCTTACTGAGCCACCTTCACGAAACTCCATTGCAAAACATCTATACGGCACTGACCCAGCTTCATCTGCTGGAAAACCGTTTAAAGTACGTGAGCATATTACCTGCAGGCACGTTTAACGCGCTGACCCAAGCAACTAGTTTGCTCGAGACTTGCCTTGACGACCTTCAAAAAACCTACACTAGCCTGTATCACCCTGACCTGGTAAGCACACCCATCGCACAGTTACTCCGTGAGATGTGCATAGAACATGAACTTCTCAGCGGGCAGGTTATTAACCTCACTGCACGTGACCTAAGCTTGCCAGCGTGTTATAAAATCTGCTTATTTTATGTTTGCGAGAGAGTGCTTGCGCAGTTGCGGCAAGAGGTTAACAGTAGCGGTATTGAGTTGACGCTAGCTGTGGACGAGGCTAAAGATATAGACGAAGCTAACGTGGTGCTCGAGTTTCGCGATACTGAAAATCGGCTGAGTGGCGTTGGCTCTGGCGCATTGCACGTGCAACTCACCGCCTACACAGAGGTACTTGCAGGCGTGTGGGAGTTAGCGCTATCTGACACACCGCAACTTATGCGCCTCAGCTTACCGTTACAACCTCAGCTAGATACATGACCGACCTTAGCCCACCCGACAAACAACTTGGGATCGTTATTGCAGATGACCATGCCGCCCTGCGCGAGGGACTTGGCAGCATATTAGCTGAGGAAGTTGATTTCCGCGTGCTCGCTACGGTGAGTAGTGCTTACAAGTTGCTCGAGGCACTTGACCACTACCAGCCAGATGTACTTGTGTGCGACCTAGATATGCTCACAAGTCGGGAGTTGCTCGAGCTCAAAAGTTTACAAGCTAGTGGGCAGGTCTGGGTCATTGCGCTCAGCGTTTATGCAACCGCCAAAGTTTACCAACAAGCTTACGAGCTAGGGTTTAGTGCGCTTTTGCCTAAGTCGTCGCCAGCCCGCAAACTTGTCAATGTGATTCGTCTTGTGACTAGTGGTGAGCGGGTCTATCCAGCAGTGATTCACAAACAGCACGGCATCCAAACCTCTGCCCTAGATACCTTAACTGAGCGCGAGTTAGAAGTCCTTACGCTGATTGCTGCTGGCAGTGGCAATGCCGCTATTGCCAGCAAACTCGGCCTCAGTGAAAACACAGTCAAGTTTCATCTGCGCAACGTTTACAGCAAGTTAGGCGTGCGCAACCGCACCCAAGCTGCAAGTGCGTATCGGCAGCATGTTGTGGGTAATATGCTGGGATGATGTAAAGCAGTATTATGAAGCAAGATGATGTTTGATATTCGTCCGTATCAGCTCGAGCTAGCTAAGCTGTGCAAACGCTACGGCGTCCGTGAACTAGCCCTGTTTGGATCAGCACTGCGCGATGATTTTGACGTTGTCCACAGTGACCTTGATTTTGTGGTTGATTTTGCGTTTCAAGAGTCTGAGTCTTACGCAATAGCATACTTTGAGTTCATTGAGCAGTTGGAAGCACTTCTAGGTTACCCCGTAGACATAATTAGTCAAGACGCCCTCCGAAACCCCTATCTAAATTTGCCGCGTCTCGAGCAAGACTTACGACAGCTTGTAGACGTCAGTAATGAAGATTGATATTATAGCGCAATTCACAAGTACAGAGCCGAGTATCCGGCATGCTTGAACCAGCCAATGATGTCAGGGAGATCGAT
Source organism: Deinococcota bacterium (assembly GCA_039034155.1). Lineage (GTDB taxonomy): Bacteria > Deinococcota > Deinococci > Deinococcales > Trueperaceae > JBCCBI01. The sequence continues at coordinate 11,177 of JBCCBI010000167.1, forward strand.
GTAAGTGATAGCTTGCTTGACAGCTTGGGAAAGCTGGGTAAAGGTGTTGGTCTGAAAGGTTTTGAGG
>JBCCBI010000168.1:0-11240 GCA_039034155.1 Deinococcota bacterium
CGACGGTCTGCGCGGGGAGCTGACCAAGCTCGAGCCGGTGCTCGAGCAAAAGAACACGGTGAAACCCCCGGCAACAGACACGGCATCATTCAAGGTCAAACAGATGCCCCCTTAAACGAATTAGGGCTTTCCCAAGCAAGTAAACTTGCCCCTCGGCTAGCGCACGAAACGTTTGATGCCATCTATTCGTCTGACTTACAACGCGCTCACAATACCGCCAAACTAGCCCTACCTAATGCCGAGATTAAACTTGACCAACGCATTCGTGAAATTTCGTTTGGACGCTTTGAAAATATCCCTTGGGACGACCTCAGTGATGAAGATGCCACGATGATACAGACGCGCCGCAATGAAATTGACACCTACCGCTTGCCCGGTGCTGAGTCCAACGCCGACGTACGTGTTCGTATTGCCGACTTTTTTAGTGACCTACCCGAGCAGGGTAAAATTGCCATTTTTTGCCACGGTGGCGTGATTCGTAACACACTTTTGTGGGTAATGAATATGGCTATGCCCAACCCAGACAGTTGGGGGTTCACAATTGACAACACCAGCATCACCATCTTGCGACGTACAAATGGTCGCATGAGAATCGTGCGGGTTAACGATACGCATCATTTAGATGACTGAATTTAGATGACTGAACCTGGACAACCTCAACACCTCACTTCCATGACTTCAGTAACATCGTGCAAACGTATTATCGCGTAAACGCGCTTTGTCAGATATGACTAAACGAATAATTAAGTTTAGGTTATATTGTTGAAGCTATGTCATACTCACTCTTGGTTGATGTTGGCAACACAAATATCAAACTTGCGTTGTATCAAAGTACATTGCATCAAAGTACGTTGCATCAAGGCGCGTCACGCGTTCACAGCTGGCATACAAGCAGCAGAGAGCAGCGCTCGAGCCACGACTATGCCTCTCTGATAAACGCTTGGTTCGAAGAAGCGCAGATCACCGACATCCAGCAAGTTGTCATGGCCTCAGTTGTCGCACCTGTTACAAAGACCTTACTGCCCGCCCTAAACAACATAACTGGCTGTGAGGTTGCGCTCGTCACCAGTCAACTGATGATTAATCTTGGACTGCTTCACTTTGACGCGACCAATCACCATGAAGTTGGGCCAGACTTGTTGGTCACAGCAGTCGCCGCCCTCAATACTTCGTATCAAACCAAGCACCGCCTCATCATCGACATGGGCAGTGCCACAACCTTTAACTTGGTTACACTGCCCAACACGTTCGCAGGCGTTGCCATTACGCCTGGATTAGATGCCATGCAGGACGCACTCTTACTCAAGGCACCAGCGCTACCGCGTGTCCCTTTAGAAGCACCTAACGCACCTCTTGGGCACGACACCACAAGTGCCCTTCAAGCTGGCTTGGTATTAGCGTATGCCAGTTTAGTTGATGGCATGATTGACCGTGTTCAAGCCGACCTCAAACCTACAAACCTCGAGACGACAACCTCAGGTGATGATGCCTCATACTATGTTATTGCCACGGGCGGCACGAGTAACCTCATAGTGCCTTTGTGTGCAAACATTGACGTTCACAAGCCTCAGCTTGCGTTTGAGGGGCTTTTGGACGTGGCTCGAGCCTTAGAAACAGATTAAGTGATGCCTCTATTTGGCAAGCATAGTTTGTGTGATGCCTGCGGCTAACGCCTTTAAGTATCGTTGACCTTGAAGTATTGTTGACCTTTACATCGTGAATGCCTGATGCTGTTAACTTAGTGACACGGATGTAGATGTACTCGTGATGCACACTCAGCATCCGATGGAATCTCCCCTTCTCCTCAGAGGACACACCAAATGACAGGTCATTTCATTGCAACAGCATCGCAACAGCATCTTGTACAACCTCTACCTAACACACTTTTGACACGCTGCGTTAATCCCTCCAGCAACCACACCGTCCTCAGCATCACCTAAAATAACCTTCATGACTACATCCTCAGAGGCAACTGCTAAGCCTTACGCTTGGCTGCTCAAAACCGAGCCGGACGTCTACAGTTTCGACGACATGCTGGCTGAACCCAAGCAAACCACCCCTTGGGACGGCGTGCGCAACTATCAAGCGCGTAACTTTATGCGTGACACTATGCAAGTTGATGACCCCATTCTCATCTATCACTCCAACTGTAAACCACCGGGCATCGTGGGGCTTGCTAGGGTTGCTTCCGCAGCTTATCCAGACGCTACGCAGTTTGTAGAAGACAGCAAATACTTTGACCCCAAAGCAACTGAAGATAAACCACGTTGGATTCTAGTAGATGTTCAGGCAGTACGTAAGTTTAGTGTTTATGTGCCGCTCAACACCCTTAAAGAAGACGCGCGACTCGCTGAGATGCCACTCGTCAAACGCGGCAACCGCCTCAGTGTTATTCCCATTAGCAAGGAACAATTTGAGGTTGTTGTGGAACTTGCAGGCGGCTAGCCTTGCACGTCATCAAACAGATGTCAGTGATAGTTTAGGTGATGCTGATATCTTCATGTCTTGATTAGGTTGCACTAGGTTTCAATAAATATCCAGCCAGATCATGATATACTCAGCGGATTATGGAAGAACGCACGGCGCGCATTCTCAATATGGTCGTCCGCTCGCACATTCACTCTGCGCAGGCGGTGCCATCGGCGGTGATTGCCAAGCAAATTGGCGTTAGCAGTGCCACGGTGCGCGGTGAACTTGCCAGCCTCGAGCAACAAGGCTACCTTCACCAACCTCACACGTCAGCCGGACGCGTACCTACCTTAAAAGGCTACCGTGTCTACGCGCGCAAGTCGATTCCACCCAAGCGCCTTCCCAAAGCCCAAAAGCAGTACATTTTGTCGCACTTACAAGCCGTTCGCGGTGAAGCGTTGTGGCAACAAGTTGCCAGCTTAAGTGCGCAGCTTTCGGGCTATGCCGTGCTAGTGAGCTTGCCTACCGATGACAGCTTGCTGACGCTCGAGGTTCACTTGTCTGCGCTGTCCAGTAATCGTCTACTGGCTGTGGCTGTGCTCGAGACAGGGCTTATTCGCCAAGTGATGCTCGACCTTGACCCAACCCCAACCGACCGCGCGTTGCGCGAAGCTGAGAGCAGTTTGCGCCAACTTGCCCTCACTGTTGGCGACATGCCGGTAGCCCTTGAAGACATTGCTAGCCGTGCTGAAGATGAAGTTGCGCGCACCTTCCGCGCACTTGCTAAAAACTGGTCGCTTATGCATCCGCCGCGCATGTTTACTGAGGGACTTAAAAATTTACTGGATGAACCTGAATCTAGCGATCCCAGTTTTGTACGGGCAGCGGTTGAACGGCTCGAGCAACCCATAGACGCAAATCCATCGCAAATGCCTGAAATTCACACTAGCGACCTTGACAGTAACCTTGAACATGCCCTTGCCATTGTCCTCGAGGAAGCCTTTGGGTTGGTTAAAGCGCGTTTTAGTTTAGGGACAAATCAAGGTGAGTTATTGCTACTTGGTCCCACCCGTATGCGCTACTCAGAAGCGTTAATGGTTGCGCAGGGTGTTTCTGAAACGGTCGTGACGACCTTAGCAAGTTGACGTTCAAACTCTCGAGTTAACAGCTAGTTACATTACAAACTCTATTTTTGATGTCATCAAGATAGTTGTGTTTGAAGTGTGGGCATCACTGACGATGTGTTCTAACAACATCGTCAGTGATGCAAGTTACAACCTCAGCGACTTGTAACCTTCAACTCTACCAGCTAACTTGATTTCCGCTGTTGACGTAAGACTGACGCGGCTAGTCCTACATTATCTTTCAATAGCTCAAGCGCCAGCAAACACGCACCTAAATCAGGGTCTAAGTCAACACTTGCTAGGCGACTGTTGGGGAGTTTGCGCAGCAAGTTGCGGCGCATGAGCCTTTGGGTTTCTCGCTCGCTGAAAAGCCGACCAAAGAGGGCTAGCTCGAGCGGCTCGGGCATCTCAGTACGCCCCAAGGCAGCCTCTAGTGCTTGCATAGTGTCCCGTAGGGTGTATTCAACTAAACGGTTCATAACCGTATCCCCTCGGTTACTGCAGCGGATCACATCTGGCACCATATCCACCGTATCTTTGGCGGAAATACCGGTTGTGTACATGTAACCGAACATGTCTGCACTGCTCATCACTGCGTACATTCTGGCGACATCCTCTGAAAAAAGCGTGGCTTCACCCACACCATCAAGCGCGTCGGTGGCAGCTTGTAGGGCATCTTTTCCAAGGCTGTAAGCGCTGCCTGCAGTTTGTTCAACATAGATAGGGCGGGACTCACCATTAGCTGCGTAAACGCGCAAATGTTGATCTGCTTCAACTACCACGCCAGGACGGCCTGTAAACGCAGCCATGTGAAGCGCTGCCAGGTCAGACGTTGCCCGCAGTACTGGCGCAAGTTGAGCTTCTTTCACAAGAGCCTCGAGCCGGGCCAGTTCAGCATTTTCTTGGACACCTTGCAAGCACACACAGACTGATTCAATGCCCATACGGCGTACCTGCGCACGGTTGCGGGCGCGGTCTGCTAAACGCCTCAAGGTTTGCTTTAAACGCGTGTCGTCGTGTTCACCCCAGACAAAACCACTTGCTTTGGCATCACCGTACAACTGCCCGCTGCTATCAATAACCGCCGCGCTGCTTTCCCGCTCACTTGCGTACAAGCCTAATATCATCTCCTGATGCTACCGCGTAAGCTGCCTCACGCGCTACAGGCCCACGCTACAGGTCTGCGCTACAGGTCGGTATCATCCTGCTGATGAGATACCTGACAGATGCTATGAACATTACCTGTAACTACTTGGGACATATATAACTAGGGTATGTACAGCCATTATCTTTAAGCTGCATATACAGAGTTACATGACTTGTCTTGCAGTTTGTATTTGTACCGTTCAAGACGCTACTCGAGCCTCGACACAACGTTGCTAACATCGTCAACTTAAACAGGGCCGCTCGAGATCGTCTCAACCTGCTAGTTAGGAAGGAGGCCTATTATGAAGGCCCTTGTTCTTGATGGCATGCCCGCAGATGCGTCCCCCAAACACGCGCAGTTACTCCAAGAAAGCCTCGAGGCGCACGATTACGAGGTTACACATGTAGCACTTCACAAGCTCAACGTTGCCTATTGTCAAGGCTGCTTTGAGTGTTGGACAGCATCACCCGGCGTTTGCAAAATCAATGACGGTGCAAACGACGTCACCCAAGACATTGTCGTCAGTGACTTACTCGTCTACTTAACCCCAGTCACCTTTGGCGGCTATTCGTATCACCTCAAAAAGATGATTGACCGCATGGCTTGTTCGTTGCTCCTACCTTTTTTTCAACACATACAAGGAAAAACACATCATGTAACACGGTATCAAAAACTGCCTGACTTATTAGGCGTAGGTGTTTTACCCGAGGCGGATGTTCACGAAGAAGCCCTGTTTAGTCAGCTTGTGAGTGCTAACGCGCGCAATTTGCATGCAACCCACCATGCCGCCACCACGCTCAACCTCAACTTAAGTGATGCAACGCGCCAAGCCCGTTTGCAGTGGGCGCTAGAGAGTTTGGAGGACGCCGCATGAGCCAAACGCCAGCTCAACACGTTGTTTTATTAGTTGGTAGCAACAAACCTGCTGGCACAAGTACCTCTGAAGCCTTGGGCAGGTACTTGCTAGACCAGCTCGAGCCACACGGATTTGATACTACAGTGCTCTTCACAAATCGCGTGAGCCACGAAGGTAAGGGCGTAACTACCTTACTGGACGCCTGTGACCAAGCAGATGTATTGATTGTTGCCTCACCCTTATTTGCAGATACGCTTCACGCACTTACTATTTTGGCGCTCGAGCGCATTACTGCCCACAGAACCTCAGCAACTCGAACCTCAGCAACTATGCCCAAACCTTGTCAACTTGTGGGCATTATGAACAGCGGCTTTCCAGAAGCAGCCCACAACCAACTTGCGCTGGATAGTTTGCGCTGCTTTGCACAGCAAGCAGGGTTCACGTGGGCAGGCGGGCTGGCACTTGGCGGCGGGCAAGCTTTGCGCGGCCAGCATCTTGACAAGATTAAGGGCATGGCCCGTCATGCTGTTCGCGCGCTCGAGCTCACTGCAAGTGCACTGGCTGCTGGGCAACCCATTCCCCAACAGGCTGTCGACACTATGGCACAACCAATTATCTCCCCGTGGCTGTATACCTTCATGGGTAGCATAGGGTGGCTTGTTCAGGGTGCCCAACAGGACGCCCTGCGTAAGCTGTGGGACAAACCGTATCAAGATGAGGCAGCATCAAGCAAATGAACTGAACTTTTACAGCTGACATACATCCCTAATACGTGGCTGCCAGATTTACTTGTGCGTACTTTATCTTGGGTCTGAGGTTAACGATTTTGTGCATTAAATCGATAATAGCAAGTCGATAATAGATTGACGTGGCTCGAGCCACCAACATCACCGTCAGCCTGCCCCAGCTGCTAGCTTGACACCATATTCTAATTAGTTACACCTACCTCTTTATAATCGATAGTGATAGCCATTACAATGATTCTGGGGTTGCACATCTGTTACGAAAAACACTACTACATCAACAATAACGATGACAGTGCAGTTCCAGCTAAGGAGGTAGGTATGCGTTACCTACACAAATTGAGATCACATGTTCAACGACAAGTTAATGCCCATAGCTTGTCCAAATCACGCTTAAACTACAACAAAAGCATGGCATATGGTGCCATAACACTTGCCATGTCGTTACTGCTTGCAGCGTGCACCCCCGGAGCAACCTCAGATACGCTTTTGAACGATGCCGCAACCACCGTAATTACCAACACCAGCGTCTTACCCACAGTCGATGACATTCTGGCAACTGAGGCCATCACCACCAGTTTTGAAGACAGCTATCCTTAACGAAACTTGTTTGGCGCCAGCGCAACGTTTACCGATATTCGCACGCTTCCCAGAAATGGTAACGGCTATACGCTCACACCTGGGCTATACGAGCTCGAGGCAGAAAGCTTTTGCTTGCGTGCCGGCACCCACGGCCCTAGTGCTGGAGACGGCTATTTACCAGCGCCCCTGCTCGGCGACCGCGAGGCTATCGTCTATAAAATTTTGGCAACCTATGCCGGTAGTACCGCTGTGTCTCAACGCGACGCCCAAGTGCTTATCTGGGCCATTGTCGCCAACACCCGCTACACCGACATGTCCCCGCGCGTGCAACTCACCGCTGCCGCGCTACTCACCGAAGAAGAACTGTTTACGCTGAATGACGGTGCCATAGGGCTCATCCCCGATCAAGTTTGGTTTGAGCTCGAGCAGCAAATTCCCGCGCCAGTAAGGCAGGTTTACATCGCCGAGCGGCGTATGCGTAACCTTATTAATCAAGCTGACAGCAGTTATGAAACCTTGGAAGACGTTGCGGTTCTCACCGGGGCAGCACCAGCAGCAAGCCTCATCCGCGAAATACCCCGCGGGCAATGGGCAGCTCACCCAGACGGCTATTTAATCCGCTATTTTCCCAGTGGTTACAGCCGCACCCGGGTTGAGGTTTTTGTGCCGCCAGAGCAGTCTAGTGTGCTATTTGACCCATCTCGCACGGTGGCTGCCCCCGCCAATACAGGCGCGCAACGCTTAGGCATTGGCATACCTAGTAATTAAGCTTTAACATAATGCTAGCGCGTTCAGAGGCTCGAGCCTAGTCTGAGCGCGCTTGTCTTTGATTGATGCCGTTTTCCTATATTATAGCAGTTCCAGGATTGGTTTCTCCACGCTGAGTGGGTCGATTTCTACTCCCCTAGGTCGCACGCGCAACTGCCTCTGGCAGTTACTCGTGGAAACGCTAATTACGACACCAAAACCTGCTCGAGCCGCGCTACTTTATCTTCTACCGCCGCTACATAACTCCCCGCAAAGTAATACACATGCACCAGCAGCGGATACAAACTGTACACGTGCTGCCGCACCTGCCAAAACCCGTCATCAACTGGTAGGTGACGCTCATAACGCTCCCAAAACGCGCGTCCAAAGGTCTGAAATAAGCTGATGTAAGCTAACTCCACCTCGCGGTCAGCGTAGTACAGCGCCGGGTCGAGGATGCCGGTAATGCGTCCTGCACGGGTCAGCACATTGCCTGACCATAAGTCACCATGTACCAGCGATGGTGGATTAGGATTTTGAATAAGTGCAGCAATATTGTCTGCAACATGTGTTACCCGAGCCAACAACACATCTGGCAGATGACCTATCTGATGAGCAAGGTTAGCAAAGCGTTTTAGTCGTTTCTCTGCAAAAAACATTTCCCAGTTGTCATGCCAACCATTGGGTAAGGTGAGGCTACCAATAAGTGTATCTGTCTCAAATCCGTACTGTTCAGCGTGAATAGTGTGTAGTTCTGCGAGTAGATCAGCCATGTGTTGTTCTGCTGTGTGGTTGATGTGTCCGCCTGTGGGGAGGTACTCGAGCACCATCAATTCAGGTGTGCACCAAACCACGTCAGGTACAGGCAAGCCTGTGTGAACTGCCAAGTAGGTGAGCATCTCCCCTTCACAGCGCAGGTCATTTTGCTGAGTCACTTTGACAACAACCTCACGTGCTTTTTTACCAGATGAAAACGCTACATCGTCTGCCATCATGAGGTAATACACCACTGCCATCTGACCGCCGCTTAACGGTTGAACTGTGGTTATGTGGGTCTTGAGGTGGTGCCCAACGCGCTCACGCTGTGAAGCGTTCACGCAGCTCCTCTAGCAAGCCACGGCAGCCATCTTCAATCATGGCGAACACGCGCTCGAAGCCATTTTCACCGCCGTAGTACGGGTCCATAACATCTTGATGCTTATAACTTGCGTCGCTCGCGTAATCTAGTAGCTTGCTGATTTTAGCGTCACAACCGCGCCCCAAGCGTATGAGTAGCTGCAACCTGTGGCTATCTGTCATCACAATGATGTAATCAAAAAGTGTGCAATCATCTGCCCGAATCATACGAGCATGTTGTCCAGAAATATCATAACCGTGTGCTTTAGCCGTTGCTTGCGAGCGGGCATCCGGCGCTTCTTGCGTATGATAAGCATCTGTCCCCGCCGAGTCTACTTTAATAACCTCAGCAAGGCCTGCTTCACTTACCAAACCTTCAAAAATACCCTGCGCAGTTGGTGAACGGCAGATGTTCCCTGTACAGACAAAGAGTACCGAAACCAATGTAGAAGATTGAGCTGAAGTTACGTCCATAGCAGCATCACGTTTCAATCATACCAAGCTTGTGGAAATAACCTATCCATTTTTGACCAACCTTTGTTTGCTAGATTTAGATTATGGCGACTTTCAGTCCTTTATTGATACCCCCAGCTTGCGTCACTAGGTAGCCAATGGGATTAGTGTACATAACAGGCATCTCAGGAGTAGGAAAATCAGCAGTCTGCCATCAGCTTAAACGCCGCGGATACGCTGCATTTGGAACCGATGAGGATGGGATTTCTGCTTGGTATGACAGCAACGGTCACTTAGTAGATACACCACCACGTGATATCTGGCGTACACATGATTGGCAAACAACACACAGTTGGCGTTATTCTCGTGAGCGCCTCGAGCACCTAGCCGCTAGGGCTGCCGATGCCACAATCTTCGTATGTGGTAGTGCAGCCAATGAGAACGAGGTGTGGGATCTCTTTTCACAGGCTATCTGCCTGCTTCTTGATGACGAGGATGAACTTATGCGTCGCCTTAGCGAACGCTCCAGTGATGGGTTTAGGCAGGAGCCTCACGAGTTAGCAGCAGTACTCAATTGGAACAAAACCATCAAAAGCAACTACATCCAGTTCGGTGCAACAATGATCGACACTCACCAAACGCTTGACAAGGTAGTGAGTGATGTCATCAACGCTGCTGGACTTATTATTCATGAAAATTGATGCCCATGCACTGTAGTGATCCACCAAGACTTTACAATGAATGCTGATGCGAATAATCACAACCTTCTATATTTCTTGCCTGATGACACTTTTTCTACCTTTTGGATTAACCCATGCCCAGTCTTCAACAGAACAAACAACACTTGACTTCTCGCGGACCGTCGCCATCACGTTTGATGATCTGCCTGTTGTGCGAGGGCGCAATTTTGCAAGAGAGCAGCGCATAACGGAGGATCTCCTCGATCAGATTGCCACGTACGACGTTCCCACAACTGGATTTGTCATTGGCGCTGCACTAGCGTCTCGTAACAGAGCTGCACTTGTAAAGCGGTGGCTTGAAGCCGGTCATGACCTTGGCAATCACACATACTCTCACCTAAGTTTGCGGGACACACCATTAGCTGACTACACAGACGAGGTTTTGCGTACAGACACGCTACTAACTCGCTTACTTGGCAAATGGGACAAAGAGCCTCGTTATTTTCGTCATCCATATCTACATACCGGTGCCGACTCAGAAACGAAGTTGGCATTTGAACAGTTTTTGGCGGGCCAAGGCTATGTCATTGCGCCCGTCACAATAGACAACGACGAATACATCTATGCCTACGCCTATGACATTGCAACATCCGCAGGTGACGCTGCATTAGCAGGACGCATCGGCGAGGACTACGTTCGTTATATGGAGAAGATATTTATGTTTTACGAGCAATTTTCAGTCGATTTTTTAGGGCGTGAGCCAGCTCAGATACTTTTACTTCATGCAAATGCCCTGAATGCAGATTATTTTGGTGAGCTTGCTCAGATGCTAGACGCACGTGGCTACCAATTTATTTCTTTAGATGAGGCACTAGAAGATGCAGTTTACGACATGCCAGATGAGTATATCGGCAGGCGCGGTATATCTTGGTTAGCGCGTTGGTCAGTAACACAAGGCCACGAGATGCCTGAGCAACCGCAGGTGCCGATGTGGGTTCAGGAAATAATCAATTAAAATTGCAGCCAAACCAGTAAACTGTGGTCACATCAAGTTTAAGGCTGTTGTTCACACCGTGGAACTCGAGCCGTTAAGGAGTTACCTTCATGACAATCAAAGCAATCGTTTTTGATATTGGTGGCGTACTCGAAATTACGCCTCCCACTGGCTGGCAACAGAAATGGGAAGCTTTACTCGAACTATCAACAGGCGGGCTAAGCCCGCTGCCCCTCTATTGATACTTTATTATTTGCAAGTCCCTAAGCTGTTGGTGATTTAATTGCATGGCTGTATCCCGCCAGATGCGGGGGGGGAAGTTCATTCGCCAGTATCTTGCGAGCCAGTTGTTTTTTGGCCAAGTGCCCCAGCGTTTTCATCGCATTGTC
>JBCCBI010000169.1:0-11195 GCA_039034155.1 Deinococcota bacterium
TGCAGTTTGCCAGGCGAGCTGCTCAGGTTCCCACCACTGTTTGATATATGCGATGACGGCATCAATATCTTCATCTGACCAAGTAGCGCCTACGGCCGGCATCTGTCCTAGGCCGCCGCGAATCCAACTACGAATTTGGTCGTCGGTATGATGCCAAGCGTGCATGGTGCCGTTGAGGGCAGGTGCTGGAATTGTGGCCTGGGCGTAGCCTGCTCCGTTAGGTCCATGACAAGCTGCACATGTTGCTGCGTATAAATCACGTCCTCGTCGAACCTGCTCAACAGGATATGAGGGTAGGACGATGTCATTAGGAGATGGACTAGCGGTTTGCGGACTTGGCCAGAACCATATAAGTAAGTTAGCTGCTAGTCCCACTGCAACGATTGCGATGAGCCCAGGCCAAAAGTATTTGTCGATAAACCCTGGTCTGTGTTTAGTCACGCTTTTCATCCTCAAAATAGCGACTGGCAAGCTCAAACGCGTCTCGAGCCACACGTTTCCCGAGATGCCTTCCGGGAATGTCGTCAATGGGTGGGTGGATACCACCCCAGATACGTGACAAGCTTGTTTGATCAGCTGCGTCGGCATAGCTTGCCCACTGCAGCACAACGTCGACACTTGGACCTTCTTCAAAGACTAAAAACGCGTTTTGCTCAGCGGTAAACTCACCAAGTCCACCAGGAAAATAAGGACTACCCGTCAAATATGTGAGGATGTCGGCGGCCGCACTTGAAAAGGTGGAGTGTCCAGAAATATAGCCTGCAAAGGGTGGTGTTACAAAGTTGGGACGTTGGTACGGCCACCAGTTTTCAGCAAGAATCCAGCCAACTCCGGCTGTGTCGGTGTCTGGGTTTTGAATGTAGTCGGGACCGCGCCAAGCATAGAGTTTGATTTTACCTACATGTTCACCATTGGCACCTGCTAACGGGTCATCTTCACCAACGAGTTCAACCAAGCCTTCTTGAAGTTCAAAACCATGAGGAGAATAGTTTGCAGCAGTAGGGTCAGAACGCTGACCTTGATGGGACAGATAGCGAATCACCGAAACGGGCCGGGGATAGTCATACCAGCCTTTAATGCCCCAACTTGCGACTGCTGCGTCGTGCATGGCCCCGCCTAGAGTGAAGTAGGCTTTGACATCCCACTCGAGCGGATCTAAAATATCACCTTGACCTGCCCAGCGGCGCACAAACGCAGGGTGATCTGAAACATAATTCAAAATGGTAAACCAGTGACCGGGCGGTGTTTCTGAGTCGGGACCGTCAGCCCAATATTCAGCTAGTACGCGTGCGTAATCACCTAGTGGCACAAGTTGGGGGTCGTAGGTTTCTCCGGTGACAGGATTAACATCGTAACCAGAACCCATCATGCCGCCTTCAAAGGTATAAAAACTTTCGTACTCAGCTTGATTTTGAGGCAGCGTATTGACATTACCAAGCGACGCAGGTGAAATGTCAATAAGGCGGCTAGCGGGGTCTAAGTCTGCTGAAAAGTGAGCTACTGTAGCAAAATTCCAGATGTAAGCGTCGGTATCTTCTGGTGACACACCCAAATAAGGTGGTGCGCCTGGATCATGATAGACAGGGTAATCATGACCTTCACGCCTGTATACATCTAAGTCGCTGCGGTCAAGCGCAAACGGTGCTACGTAGCCCCACTCTGCTCCTAGAAATCCAATGGGACCAGAACTCTCTAAAACGTTTCCCGATTGATCAACATAACCTTCAGGAAAAATAAGAGGCTGCCAGCGATTGGGCTCAGACAAACTGGGGTTACCTGCTTGTAACGGATCAAGCCCAGCGTTGGCTGCTTCGTAAAAGACATTGTCATACAAGTTGCGTTCGTTAGCGCCGTCTTGGTGACCATAGTCGATGATGCAACGGGCTAGGTAGTTGCCCAAGGCGGCAGGATCGACTTCTTTACCTTCGGTTGTGGTGATGTCAGGGTCATAGCCTAAATTGCTTAAAAAGATTTCTAAGCCAAGTACAACATCAAAAACACGATAAAATCGGTAGTCGAGCAGGGTATACATGCCGTAGCTGATGGCTTCGCGCAAGGCTTCATCTGAGCGCTCACCTTGATAACCTGCAAAGTCACATGTAAAGTCCCCCTGCGTTTGCCCTAACAGATAGGGGCGAGCGGTGTCCTCAAAAACCGCCCATAGGTCATACATGAGCAGTGAGCTGTGAAACAGGTTGCGGGCATGGACAGTGGGGCGGGCAAGGTCATTGCGAATGGCAGTCAGGAGCATTTCGTTCCAATTTCTAGCAATGGAATGCTCAGGATTAATGTCAGCGACAACAGGCGTTAAAAACGATAGATTACTGTCATCAGCACCTTGGCTGAGACCAAAACTTAAACTTGTTAAATATAAAATACTTACAAAGAGAATTTTCATTTTGAAGATTTCCTCTACAACACTATGTGAACTTGAGAGAGACGGTTAACAAGGCCCTGGCGGACTCAGGCGAGGTTGACCCGCCTAAGCGACACGGCGTTAATAGCTACAATGATGGTGGATAAGCTCATCATGACGGCACCTACAGCTGGCGATAAGATAAATCCTGTCCACACCAGTGCGCCCATAGCCAAAGGGATGGCAATGGCGTTGTAGCCTGTTGCCCACCATAGATTCTGGGTCATTTTGGCGTAACTTGCTCGAGATAGTTTGAGTGCTGCTAGAACGTCAGCTGGATCGTCTTCGACCAAAACCAAGTCAGCAGATTCAATGGCAACATTGGTGCCCGCGCCAATGGCTACCCCTAAATCAGCTTCTAAAAGTGCCGGGGCGTCATTGATACCATCACCTGTGAAGGCGGTGGGTCCTTGACGTTTAAGTTCTTGGACAATACTGGCTTTATCTTGAGGGAGCACCCGTGCGTGATAGCGTGTGATACCTAAGTCTTTGGCAACCGTTTCGGCAACTGCCTCAGCGTCGCCCGTAATCATCACAGGAATAATGTCCATAGCTTTGAGGGCGCTGATAGCATCTTTGGCACTTTGACGCACTTTATCAGCGAGCGCAAACAAGGCTAAGGCTTCATGCTCTGTCATAAGAGCGATGACGCTTTCACCACGGGATTCAGCTTCCGCTAAACCTTGTTGCAGGTTGGTACTTAGCTCGAGCCCCTGTTCAGCAATCAATTCAGGACGCCCCATGAAATACAGCCTGTCCTCAACTCGTGCATGTACACCTTTGCCCGCGATGACTTCAAACTCAGTTGCTTCGGTATAGCTGAGTTCGCGCGTGGTTGCCTCGCGGACAATCGCTTGTGCCAGAGGGTGTTCACTGCGTGTTTCAAGGGACGCGGCAAGACTTAAGGCTGTGGCCTCATCAAGCTGCTCTGTATAGATGTGCCGGACGCCAAATTGACCTTCAGTAAGCGTGCCTGTTTTGTCAAACGCAACTTGCTTGATGTTTCTAGCACGCTCAAAAGCGTCGCGGTTGCGCACTAAAATGCCATGTTTTGCACTCATCGCAGTGGCATTGACAGTAACCAATGGAATAGCTAGCCCCAATGCGTGAGGACAAGCAATAACCAGTACGGTCACCGTGCGAGCAATGGCTTGCTGCATATCTTGAGCAGCCATAAGCCATATGACAAACGTTAGACTTCCGGCTGTGACCGCAATGTAAAACAACCAGCTTGCAGCTCGATCGGCTAAATTTTGAAAGCGGCTACGTGAGTTCTGAGCTTCTTCCACTAACCGCTGAATCTGGGAGAGTGTGGTGTCATCTCCTATGCGGGTTACGGTGATGGTCAGCGCACCTTCACTGTTAACAGCACCGGCAATTACTTCATCACCCACGGTTTTGGTAACGGGTTTAGATTCACCTGTTAAAAAGGCCTCGTTGACACTGCTGCTCCCATCAATGACCTCACCGTCAATGGGAACTTGCTCACCCGGACGAATCAGTACCGTATCACCTGTTTGCAAGTCGCTAATGGCAACCTCGTGAACCTTGCCTTCTATTACTTTATGTGCCTCATTTGGTACCAGCGAGGCCAGTTCATCAAGCGCTTTAGAAGCCCCTTGAACCGAAGCCATTTCAACCCAATGCCCTAAGAGCATGATGACGAGCAGAGTAGCAAGCTCCCAGAAAAAGGGCTTACCTGGAAAACTAAGCACGACCATCATGCTGTAGATGTAAGCAACACTGATAGCGAGTGAAATGAGCATCATCATGCTGGGTTGGCGGGCCATAAGTTCATGGCGGGCACTTTGTAAAAAGACCCAGCCACCGTAAAAAAACAAAATACTCCCAAGGATGGGATTCACCCAAGCCACACCTGGAAATTGCCAAGCGGTATAACCTAACCAAGCTTGTAACTGTTCGCTGAAATAAAGTACAGGGAGCGTCAGCGCCAGAGATAACCAAAAGCGGTCACGAAACATTTCAGGACTGTGACCCGCGTGTTTATCGTGGTTACCTTGGTGACTAGTGTGGTGTTGATGTGTGTGTGTTGAATGACCTGTTGTCATATTTCTAAAGTCCTAATGACTGGGCGCAGTGTGCTGAAGGGTGAAGCCTGCTGCTTCCCAAGCCCCCATACCACCAACAACGTTGTGAACGTTGCTGTAGCCCAGCGTAAGCAAGGTTTCAGCGGCAATTTCTGACATGCGACCACTCAAACAGTAGAGGATAATTTCAGTGTCTCGGCGGGTAGGCAAAATGTCTGTAAACGCCTCGAGTTGATTAAAAGGAATAAAGACGTCGGTACCTTCGATTTCACCCTCATAGGGTATGTGGACGTTGATCATAAGCAGAGGGCCTGCTTGATTGAGGCGTTCACTAAGTTCAGAGACGCTGATGTTCGTATATTCCTGGGCTGCGGGTATAGGGTGGGCAAAACTTACTGCAAACAAAAAGATGGATACAAGAAATAACTTCATGCAACCACTCTGATAACGCCCATCATGCCAGCGGCTTGATGTCCCAACACGTGGCAGTGCAAAAGCCAATCACCAGGGTTATCAGCTACAAAGGCAATCTCGGCGCGTTCTTGGGGGAATAACAAAACCGTGTCACTTAAACGTGCTTGTGACGACGTGTGATTGCCTGCAACCAGTTGGGCTAGATTGAGAATCTGAAAGCTGTGTCCATGTAAATGCATAGGGTGAATAAAGGCTGTGTTATTGGTAACGGTCATGTGGTAACTGCGCCCTTGGTGGAGGGTAAACATAGGTGTTGTATTGCTGGCGACTTCAGACATGCTTGTGTCGTTGAGTTGCCAAACACCGCGTCTGCCGCCCATCATGCCGCTCATGGCACCACCTTCAAGGCGAAGCTCGAGCTTGCCCTGATCGGTTTCAGGTAGAGCTATGGGATTAGCAACTAAGGGTTCGGGAGCACTAGTGCGTTCACGCCTTAACGCGCCTTCAGCAACTATTTCCATGAGCAGCTGCGTGTCATACGCTGTGTCAACAATGCCGTAAGTACCTGTGGTTGGTATATCAGCAATGACATCAGCCCGCATCCCCGGACCTAGGATAGGCGGCGTGTAGGGTTCTATTGCCACTGGCTGTCCATCTAAAGCCAGCGTCCAAGCTGACCACTCAGCGGGCAACCTAGGCCGGTACATGCGTGCGCTGGATGCATTAATAAAGCGAAGCCGCAGTCTTGAATGAGGGCGATAAGATTGGCGCGGTTCAACCTGCCCGTTAACCGTCACAACGTTGCCAAGGCGTCCTTCATGGGACAGGTCGTGGGGGTTGTAAAAATCATCTTGGATTTGATGTTGACGGTCCAAACGCCAATCTTGCAGGAGCACAATGACATCGTGATCAACGTCAGGGGGAACAGCCTCATCGACGATAAACGCACCTGCTAAACCTCGCGAGAGCTGTTCTTGTGAATTGCTGTGGGTGTGATACCAATAAGTGCCTACATCTAAGGTGTCAAAGGTATACACAAAGCTACCCTCAGGTTCAATGGGGGCTTGCGTTAGGCCCCCAACACCGTCCATAGGGTGCGGGACACGCAAACCATGCCAGTGGACAGTTAACATTTCTTGCAGACGGTTGCGCACAGCAATAGAAGCTTCCTCACCTTGCTGGAAACGCAACACCGGCGATATACCCTGAGCAAAGCTCCAGAGTTGCGTTGCTGCAAAATCAGGATGAAAGGTGTGAGGCGTAAGCTGAGCTTCAAGCTGTGTTGTTGAGCTTTGCTGAACGTCTGAGATAGCTAAAGGTTGTGTCGCAGAATAAGGGTTGGTAGCGGTTGAGACAGCTAACTGACGCCTAGCGAGCAAAGATCTGCCGAGCGCTAGGGTTGCTACCGTACCGAGTCCAAAGCTCAAAAATTGTCTTCGGTTAATGTATTGGCTAGGCATCTTGGTATGTAAAGAAGTCTTACCATCCTGTTTGGGCATGTCTTGGGACATGTGTTTTACGAACCTCCAATGACAAACGTTTATATCCAAAAAAGTAAAAAGGCTGCGAGTGCGACGTCCACAACTATGCAGACGGGCGGATAATAGTCAGGCACCTGCGTTTGTATGCCTTTAGGGTGATGCCACCAGTCCCAAGCACTATGCAGCACAAGGCCGAACACCCATAGGTAAGGACTTAGCCAAAGCCCCAAAGCTGGCAGCCATAATCTCTTGGGTTATGACCTGCTGACGGCCGTCCTGTAAGGCAAACCCCACATAAATTGCAGCGATGACGGTGAGCAGTAACGCACTTGCGTCTAGTGCGTAAGGGCGTGGTAACACAGTCAAGAGAAGCATGATGGCGAGGGAGATAAACCCCCACGCAATCAGTGTTTTGGGGTAGTGACGTAAGCTGGTGAGCACAGTGACAGAGCACCTCTTAGGAGGCAAACGCGATATCAGGTTGTACTGGAACGGCTGTGCTCGCATTCATGGGTGCTTGAAAACGCCTGAGCCGAAGTGCGTTGGTAAGTACAAAGATGCTTGAAAGCCCCATGGCTGCTGCTGCCAAGATGGGATTAAGTAAGAGCCCAAAGACGGGATAGAGCGCACCAGCCGCAACAGGAATAAGGATAGTGTTGTAAGCAAAGGCCCAAAACAAGTTTTGTTTAATGTTGTTGAGTGTGGCTTTAGATAGCGCAATCGCATTGGGAATGCCGCGCAGGTCGCCCGACATGAGCACCACATCAGCAGACTCAATGGCAATATCGGTACCCGTACCTATGGCCAGGCCAACATTAGCTTGGGCGAGAGCCGGCGCGTCATTGATGCCGTCGCCTACAAAGGCAACGCTGCCGCCGGCTTGGAGTTGTTGAACGGCGTTGACTTTGCCATCTGGCAGTACTTCTGCTAAGACCTCGTCGATCCCTAACTGCTTGGCAATAGCATGTGCGGTACGCGCGTTGTCACCGGTGATCATGGCAACGCGTAAGTTGAGTGCGTGCAACGCTTGAATCGCACTTGGCGTAGAGGCTTTAATGGGATCAGCAACTGCTAAAATAGCAGCCAATTGACCATCAATAGCTGTGTACAAAGGTGATTTACCTTCGTCAGCAAGGTTACCTGCCAGGTTGGCAAAGCTATCTATAGAGATGTCTAAGTCACGCATGTAGCGGTCTGCGCCAATGTGGATAAGGTGATTATCAACCTGGGCAGTCACACCAAAGCCGGGAACGGCATTAAAGTCACTAACAGCGCTGAGCTCGAGCCCGCGAAGCTGAGCTGCGCGCACAATGGCTTCGGCAATAGGGTGTTCAGAATGGTGTTCTACCGAGGCAATGAGTCTGAGGGTACTATCGTCGTCAATACCGTCTACAACTTGAAAATTTGTAAGCTCAGGTTCCCCTTTAGTAAGGGTGCCCGTTTTGTCGAGGGCAACTGTATGTACAGCTTGTAGATGTTGCAGGGCTTCCCCTTTACGAAACAGAACGCCCATTTCAGCAGCTTTGCCGGTACCCACCATAATGGACGTTGGCGTCGCTAAGCCCATTGCACAAGGACAGGCGATAATCAATACGGCAACGGCGTTAACCAGGGCAAAAGTTAGAGCGGGCTGAGGCCCTAGCGCAAGCCAAAGCACTACTGTGACCGCTGCAATCCCCATGACAATAGGGACAAAAACACTGACAACTTTGTCCACCAAAGCCTGAATCGGTGGCTTGGACCCTTGCGCGTCTTCAACCATTTTGATGATCTGCGCCAGAACCGTATCTGCACCAACACTACTTGCCTCAAATTGAAACGCACCTGTTTTATTTAGGGTGCCGCCCACAACGTCGTCACCTTGCTGTTTGTAGACGGGCAGGCTTTCGCCGGTAATCATAGATTCGTCTAAGTAGCTGCTACCCTCGTAAATAATGCCATCAACAGGAATTTTTTCACCGGGTCGCACAAGTACCTTGTCACCAACGACAACGTCTTCAATGGCAATCTCGAGCTGCTCGCCAGCACGTTCCACGCGGGCAGTTCTAGGCTGTAAGCCGATGAGTTTTTTGATGGCTTCGCTGGTACGTCCCTTAGCCAGGGCTTCAAGATATTTACCCATGAGGACAAGCATGATGATGGCGGCAGAAGCTTCATAGTAAACAAAGCGCGACCCGCTGGGTAGCACCTGAGGGAAAAATGTTGTGACTACCGAATAGGCATATGCAGCCGTTGTGCCAATCATGACTAGACTGTTCATGTCAGGACTACGTGCGACCAGACTTTTCCAGCCTGTTTTGTAAAAGCGGATGCCAGGGCCAAATTGCACGATACTAGCGAGCACAAAAGACCCCACAAAAAAGCCTTGCATGCCAATAAGCCCCATCAACCAACGGTCAAATATAGGTACAAACATGTGCAACATAGTGATAACAATGAGCGGCCCGGCAACAATGACAGCAAGGGTTAGATCGCGTTTGAGTTTGCTTAACTCGGCTGAGCGGGCATCTTGCTCACTGTCTGTGCCTGCTTGGTCATCTTTAATAACGCCGTAACCTGTTTGTTCTACAGCGCTGTAAAGCTGAGCTGCTGATACGGCGTCAGGTAGATACTGTACCGTTGCACGTTCGGTTGCAAGGTTGACATTAGCGTCTAACACGCCATCAATCTTAGTTAAGGTGCGCTCAACTCGAGCTGCGCAGTTGGCACAGGTCATCCCTGTAACGGCAAATGTGAGCTGTTTTGTAACCGGGGTATAGCCGGTATCTTCAATAGTTGTGAGTAGTGTTTGTACGGGGGTAGTTTGTGGATCAAAGTGAATATGTGCTTGTTCTGTAGCTAGGTTGACCGTTGCGCTGCGGACACCTGCAACCTTATTGAGATTCTTCTCAACGCGGGCCACACAACTTGCACAGGTCATACCTTGAACACCTAGCCGAAGATCTTGTTCAACATGTTGCGTATTCACGATATTCCTTTCATGCCGAAATAGTAGTTTCAAACCAGTACTTGACGATCAAAACGACTTAAGAACGGTACTTGAGAGCGTCCATAAGCTCATTGACAATGTCATCCGTATCGCCGCGTTGAGCTGCCGTAGTCACGTGGTCGCGAATGTGTGCACGCAAGATAAGTTCACTCACTTTGCTAAGGGCACCTTGGACAGCTTTAACCTGCTTGAGTACGTCAACGCAGTAGATCTCAGGATCGTCAAGCATGCGCAGGACACCTTCAAGATGCCCTTTGGCACTCTTGAGACGTAAGCTAGCGTCTTGACGGGCAGCCTCATCGAGATAAAGGCAGTCTTGAGCACGCGATTCCGGCGCTGTCAGCGGTGCTGATATGGAAGAAGCTACCGTCATGACGCTGCCTCAGTGTTGAGAAGTTGTGCGCTGTAGCCTTGTTCTTGAACAGCTTGAACAAGCAGTTTAGGTTGAACATCACCTTGAACCGTGGCGCGCCCTTGCTCAAGATCAACAGCAACCTGCTGTGTACCCTGAACACCTTCAAGAGCGGTTTTGACTGCTTTCTGACAGTGATCACAGGTCATACCTGTGATGGCTAGCGTTGTCATAACTAAACTCCTTCAATGGTTTACCCTACCCCACCCGGGGTGGGTACAAGTAGACTAAATGAGTCTGCTTTTGGCTCGTGTCAATTGGCTAACATGAGCCATACACCAGCAGAGAGTTTCACTGGGCACGCTCTAAGTCTTCGATGAGGGCTTTCATCTCTTCAATTTCGCGGCGCTGAGCTTCGATAATTTCATTAGCAAGGTCACGCACGCGGGGATCGGTGAGGCGCGCACGTTCACTCGTTAGAATGGCAATCGAGTGATGTGGAATCATTGCCCGCATCCACGACACATCATCAATGGTGCGCTGGCTGCGTACAAGCCATAGTGAAACTGTAAAAAGACTGATACTGACAACAAAAATAATGATGTTTGCAGTCTGATTTTTGTACATGTCCACCATAAAGCTGAGCATGATAACAGCCATAACTGCACCCATTAGCAAAGCCATATAGATTCTTGTCTCGCTTAAAAATAGGTGACTCGCTTCATAGGTATTGAGATACATCAACCCAAACATGATGAGGGTTGATGTTGCAATCATCAATGTGAATTTAAGATACTTATTCAAAGTCTGCTCTTTCTACTCTCCGATGGTGCCGCGTTGGGCTCTGCGTTGTTGCGGTG
Organism: Deinococcota bacterium; assembly: GCA_039034155.1. Lineage (GTDB taxonomy): Bacteria > Deinococcota > Deinococci > Deinococcales > Trueperaceae > JBCCBI01. The sequence continues at coordinate 10,561 of JBCCBI010000169.1, forward strand.
ACCACCACTGTTTAACGTAGCTGAGGACGGCGTTTACGTCATCATCCGACCAAGTGGCTGCAACAGCAGGCATTTGCATGCCGCCCTCCCTAAGTAACCCAATAATTTGTTCGTCAGAGTGGTGCCATGAGTGTTCACTGCCATTGAGAGCTGGAGCGCGCAGGGTGTTGCCGTAGCCAGACCCGTCGATACCGTGGCAGGTTGCACAGGTGAGTTGGTAAAGTTCTTCACCCCGCGCTAGCACAGCACTGTCAAGAGGTGTACTACTTGTTGGTCGGCTAGGACGGTTACGCAACAAAGCAGCCATGACCAGTGTCAAGATGAGCATGCCAACTATGGTTGGTAGTACCCAGCTCAAAGGCTTAATCGCGGTGTGAGGTGACGTATGTTGTTGCGTTGCGCGGGCCATATATCAACGACGTGCACGCGCGTGCATGAAACCTTGTGAGTTCCTAGTAATTAATCCGAAAGTGCGTGTGAGAGAAGGCTCAACACGTTGAATCGTCATGATAATTGCCTCCTTCAAGTAGCAAATTTGCTACTTGATAACGATTCAGAGGTTAAACCATGATTGTTGGGGGGAATTAAAGCCTGTGTAAAGCCTGTGTAAAGTTGAAGTTAGATAAACGTCACAA
>JBCCBI010000170.1:0-11150 GCA_039034155.1 Deinococcota bacterium
CATAATCGCGAACACTTTGACCGCTGGGGAATTACCTGTCTCAATATTATGAGTAGTCCTGGGGCGGGAAAAACTGTTCTCTTGGAACAAACCTTAGCTGCATTAAAAGATAAATTCAAAATTGCAGTTATCGAAGGAGATATGCTGTACTTTGAGAACTGCAGTAAATCAGTAGGTTGAACGTCAGGTGATTTATTATTATGGCAAGCCTTTTAATAAAGCCACCTCGAGCCATCACTTCCAACCACCAACACAAACCCCGTACAATCAACCCATGACTCACTTAACAACATGGCGTATCTTTTCACCTCTGGGCCTAGCGCTTGTAGGTTTTGGTGCAAGTTTGCTCGGCTATAGCATCGAACTGAAAACAACAGGGGCAAATGAGCTCGTTTGGTTTATCTGGGGAACAGTTAGTTTAATCGTCTTAAACGCGGGCTTAGCTGTCTTTGGTGATGCTATCAAGCACCGTGTCCTCTATGAACTTCAGCAATAATCCCAGCTAAATCCTTGATTGGTTCAAAAAGCATGGCAAGCTTTACATGCTAGAGTGCGCTTATTGTGAAGTTAGCAATCCTTGCAGATATTCACGGCAACATTCAGGCACTTGATGCCGTTCTAGCTGATGTAATTCCGTGGCAACCAGATGAGATCATCGTCAATGGCGATATGGTGAATAGGGGTCCTAATAGCCTCGAGGTTATGACCCACTTAGCTGAGCTTGCAACTACACACACCACCCATTTGGTACTCGGCAACCACGACGACCTCATGCGTAAGTGGGTTGAGCAAGATGCTGATTTGCCGGAGGACTGGTTTACCGATAGTTTTTGGGACACAACTGCTGAAAATGCCACCCGCCTGGCTGAAGCAGGTTGGCTCGAGACCCTGTGCAACTTGCCCATGACCCATGAAGTGGATTTGCCAGATGCACCCACGCTACTCATTTCCCACGGTAGCCCGCGCCACTACCGCGAAGGCTATAACCGCCGTTTAAGCGATGAAAGCATCAGCGAAATTTTGCAAATGCACCCCGCAGATGTGCTCATCGGCTCGCACACGCACGTGCCTATGTCCCGCACGTGGGGGCATAAACGCATTTTGAACACAGGTGCAGTGGGTGCGCCCTTTAACCGCGATACGCGCGCGCAGTACATGCGCCTGACCTTACTACCTGAACCAGATGACCTTGCCAGAACAGCTCAGCGCTGGCAGGTGACGTTTCACGCGGTTGATTACGACCACGCAGCGGCACTTGTGGCGTATGACGAAACTGGCTATGCAGCACGCGGCGGCGTAAGTGCGGACATTTTCCGCCGCGAGCTTATTCACGCGCGCCCGCACTACGCCTCATTTTGGATGTGGTGTGAAACCGGTGGGCACCCCAAAGATGCACTTCACTGGCAGCAGTTTATAGACAAACATCCTGAGCGCTTCATGTTGCCTGAACCCTTAGAAGATCAACCGATTGACTATGTGGATGTCAACGTTGATGCTGCTGACACTAGATCAAGCTAAGGACGGCTACCTATATTCAACTTTGACCAGCCAATCACGTCATCTATAAGTTGATGGCTGGCTAGGTTGAGGCTGATGGTGGAAGGCTCTCGCTGACGCATGGCAACGTAAACCTCTTGCATGTGGGTTTTGACAATGGCGCGGTAACTTTCTAGTGTCTCGGTTGATGCTGTATCTGCCTCATCTGCCTCTGTCATCCAGCGTGCCTCAAAGCCGCCGCGTGCTTCCAACGCTAACCCCTGCCGATCAAGTGTGATGATGGCATCACCTAGAGGCAACGCAACTTTATGGACGAGGGGCAAAGTTATTTTCCTCTTTTCTGAAGGGTATAAAAGAACCTCGAGCCACACTTAGGAGACTCGAGGTTGTGATGTCGTGGCCAAATCATGTCATTAGTTTAGACCGTTTGTGCTGCTGCTGCGTAAACATTCCAAAGCTCTAAGGCTCTAAATCAATCACCAAACGCCCCGCACCTACTTCATCACGATCAGCAAGTAACTCAGCAGCTTGTGATGTAAGTTGGCTAGCAAGCGCGTCACTGGCAAGCTCTGGATTCACCTGCCGCCACAACGCTAGTGCGCCGGCAACTTGCGGCGTGGCAAACGAGGTCCCCTCAAAGTTGAGCGTTCCGCCTTGTGGTGTACCTGAGGTTACGCCAGCACCAGGAGCAGCCACATCTACATAGTCACCACGTGTACTAAAGTCAGCGGTTTGCCAGTCGGACCCTGCGCCTGCTTGCTCACAGAGGTTGTCAACGCGCCCAGATCGAAGGCCTATGCTAAGTCTGCGCAAGTTGCCTACCAGTAGCAAACTCTGTCCGCCAGGTTCGTCAAGGACATCAAGTTGGACGCCGCCTAGTTCTTGCCCAGCCAACGCCCGCAAGCTATCCGTGTGGTTTCTGAACTCTCCATTAACTTCTACGTTCAAGTTAGGGGTGTAGTCCGAAATGCTAAGCCGCACGCCAGAGACAGACTCGCTAAAGTCTAGCTCGAGGTTCACCCGGTCCAACACCAAAGAGTTACCAGCACCATCCACTGACCCAACATTGCCAACCTCAACCAGAGCTGTACCATCTACAAACGGTGGATCAGCTAGCGGCGGTTCACCTTCTAAAATAAAGCTCGCAACAGTGACATCAATACCTGATTCACTAAACGTGTCTCCAACAGTAAAACTTGTATTTGGTGGCAACGTATCAAAACTGACACAGCGTGGCGGAGTTGTTTCAAGCGCAGCTACAGCCACCACAGCAGCTTGGTCAAACGCAGCCGGGTAGTGTTGCGGGGAGCCTTCTAGCCCTTTGTTGCCTGCGGCTGCCGCAACCACGGCACCTTCGCTGGTTGCGTAGTTGATAAGTTCCTCGAGCAAGGTTACAGGTGTATCCCCACCCAAACTCAAATTAATCACTAACGACTCTGGCGGCAGTTGGTTAAGGGCGGCACACATCCCCACAGCTACATCACTGCTACTGCATACACCTGTTTCGTCACAGACTTTGATGGGCAAAATAGACGCTTCTGGTGCAACGCCTAAATTACTACCTGCTGCTAGCACAGCGACTGCCGTACCATGACCGTCGCCATTGAAGTTAGTCTCAGGGTCGTCAAAGTCGTCTGTTGGGTCGTCGTCACCATTGACAAGGTCAAGCCCCGGTAAGATGCGCCCAGCAAGTTCTGGGTGTGGGCTTACCCCAGTGTCCAAGACAGCAATGGTGACACCTTGCCCGGTGATGCCACGAGCGTGTTCGTCAAGCACCTCTGCACTTGCCAAGTGATTTGTACTTACCAGATCTTCTGTAACATCAAGACGATAGCCACCGCGCGGATCCGCATTTAACACAATGTCATTTGCCTCAAGGTTTGCTAAGGCTTCAACAAAGGGGGTACCTGCAATATCTAGCTCGGCGATGTTGGCACTGCACAAGCCTGCTCCGCCCAAGGTACGAAATTGGTCTAGTTGAAAGCCTTGAGACGTTGCCAAAGCATCTAGCTGCGCTCGAGTTGTGCCTGCTTGAACTAAAACAGTAACCTTATCTGGTACAACATCTCCAAATACGGTCACTTGCCCTTCAGCGATGCGTGAGCCTTGGGCAATACGCAAAGGTTGCACCCCAGCTGGGCCAGCTGAGGGTAGTTGAAAACTGACTTGCTCAGGCGTGCGGCTAACGATAGGTGCAGACACACCTGCGACGCTAATGCTGACACTTAGACCATCCAAATTTTGCAGGCTAGCTGTGAGGGTTTCGCCGCGAGCTGCGCGCGGGTAGTTCAGCGTGAAACCAGGGTCCGCGAGTGTGGGGGTAGACGAATCGCAACCAATAAACCCGAGGAGGCTGATAGTGAGCACGAGTAACTTGAGGTGGTTTTTGAGCCGTGACTGGCGGCATTCGTTCATCTTTTACCTCGATCCAGATATCATCCATGAGGGCAAGGGCACTACGTGGCATGGCAGGAGCCTAACTTAGCTACTATGAACGGAGCCTGAACGGGTGATCTTCGGGGAGTTCTTCGCGGTACATAGCCGCTTCGCCCTCGTGGCCAGATGCCTCGAGCAGTGCTAGTGCTTCTTCCCAAGCGTCACGATCCTCGTTAAGCTCAGCAAGATTGGCAAGAATGAGGCCAATGAGATACCTTTCACCCGTTTGCTGAGCATATGCAAGTGCATTTTCATATACTTGGTTTGCTCTAGCAAGTTTGCCCTCCTTATGTAGTATTGCACCAAGGTTATTCCATGCTTGAGAAGCAATATCAGTTGCACCTGCTTCACTAGCTAAGTGAGCCGATTCCTGTAACAGCTTTTCTGCCTTGGTTAAATTATTTTCTTTTTCGTAGGTCATCCAGCCAGTGTTTAGAAGAACCAACGCCTTCAGTAAAGGGTTATCACCTGAAGCTTGTAGTGCTTCCGTAAAGGCAGTTTCTATGTTGCTATTACTACCTTCAAGCAATGTTTGCGAAATAGCTACATTGATGAGCGCACCCACAAAGCGTACGTCATTGCCCAAAGCACGCCACAACGTTGCGGCACGGCGAAACTGGCTGATAGCATCATCATAGGCACCATCTGCAAAATGCAGCGAACCAAGCGTGTTGAGTGCCTCAGCACGTACTGGAATGTCACCATCAAGTGCACGTTCGGCTGCTTTAGCTGCTTCTTCAGGCTTTCCTAAGCGCCATAAGACGGTGCTTTTTAAGGCAAGTACATCCGCTTCTTCATCTAGAGGTTGTAAGGTTTGTAACGCTTCTTGATAAAAGCCCGCACGCTCCAATGCCCGTGCTTTTAGCAGCACAACGGGTTTAGATGGTGGGGCATCTTTCAATACGTCAAACGCGCGTTGAGGTGCGCCGCGCCGTAAAAGTTCCTCACCCCAAGCTAAGTAACTAGCTTCAATTCTGGGTAAGTCGCCCGTTGCCCAAAGCGTTTGGGTGCGTTCGTAGAAAACAAACGCTGCCAAAGGATCAAGCACCCTAGCCAACTTGAGCGCAAGGGATGCGTAGCGGTGCGGATGATTATCTAAAAATTCTAGCGCAGCACCTTTGGCATTTACCGTACCGGACGGTAGGACTAGCCCGGCGGTAATGAGTAGCTCGAGCACCGCCGACATTGTCGTAGCGTCTAGCGTCAAAGCCTTGCGTACAAGGGTTAAATCTGGCGTGTCTAACAGTGCCAAGGACAAGTAAACATCTACCGCAGCATCTTCTAAAATACTCAAACGCGTTTCAAGCGCAACTTCTAAGGGTTCTTGGCGCAAATACGCACCCACCAGTGCAGGTAAGCCGCCTGTCTCATCCCACACATCTGGATAATCGGTAAGTTCAGTTTCAGATAGTGGTGCAAGGTCAACAAGCGCGTCACAGGCAATCTCTGGGGCTTGGGTTGAGGCAATCACCACGCGCAAACTGGGGCGCAGCTCGCGCAAGCGGGTTAGCAAACTTTTGCTTTCAGCGTCCACCCGCTCCCAGTCGTCAATAAGCAAGGTGCCTTGTTGCCTTAGTAAGGTACGCAGCATGCGTTCTTCGCCAGCTTCTAAGCTTTCGCCGAGCAGGGGCTCGAGCGTCACGTACGGCAAACCAGACCGTGCCAGCACATAGCTTCCCTCGAGGCTTTTAAGCAGCGTCGTCTTACCCATACCTGTTCCACCACGCAACCAAGCCCACTCCCCTTCAGCTAGAGCAAGTAGGCGTTGCCGTTCAGGTTCACGTCCAATAAAGGTTTGCTGCAACTTGCTGCGGGCGTCGTCCGAGGCGAGCCGTACGGCGAGGCCGTAACTTTCTGCTTCACGAAATACCTCAGCAGCCAGCGGATGGTCGCCAGCTACAAGTAGCGCATGAATACGCATAAGTGACTCAGGTTCAGGGTCTGCACCGGGCAGCTCAAAAGCCTGCTGCGCGGTTTGAGCGGCTTCTTTGAAACGTCCTTGAGAGGCGTCTCGTTCAGCTTTAAGGAGCGCGGCACTACGCACTTGGGCTGTTAAACTCTCACGCGTGTCGTAAAGCCATTCTTCCAGTTCAACCCCTAAGTCGAGGTCAACATCTTCTAAAAACGCACCTTGGTAAAGGGCTAGGACTGTCTCGAGCTGACCTTCTGACAGGGCGTATTTAATCGCACTCGCATCGCAGTGAATATCTGTCCACGCGCGCACGTCATCTGCTTCTACAGGAACATCTGCACGGCGTAATTGGGACAGCGCTACTGACAAGCTATTCATGGCGCTGCTGGCGTCTGGCCAAAAAAGTTCCGCCAAGTAGCGGCGTGGTTTACCGCCCTCGGTGGCCAGATAAGCAAGGAGAAGTAGTGGTTTGACGCGGCGAAAACGGCTGCCCTCGAGCGTCAAGGTTCCTAACGTACGTAGCTGCATCGTCTCATTTCGTGTACGGTTATTTTAGTTGACTAACGTGTAACTATGCGTGTACAACGCACATAACAGCTCAGTGAACATATTGTATTGCCTTTATCCTACTGGCTAGAACCTCTCTGAGGCGTCTTGTACGCAAAAACCAGTTGCCCACCCAAAAGTTTGATACAACTGACCTGCGTTTGGATGGCGTAGCTGTCCTCATGGCTGCTTATTAATTTCTAAACAATCACGTACTCGCTCGAGGCTTGACACAACATTTGCTAGAAAATGACTGAGATGACATGCCCTACGCTCACACAAGTCATAAAACGCCAGTGATGGTAAATAAATATTTGCACCAGCAGTATGTTTCACTTTAAAGCCAACTCATGAAGGTCATTTGAGGATGTCCCTAGCATGACTTCACGGTCATCGTTTAAACAGTAATTGTTCACATAGCGTCCAGCTCCGAGACATACCCTTGAACAATCCGCGACATACCCCTGAACAAGTTGACGAGCCAGCTTCGGCATCACTTGGCTAGATGTCTTTAACAAGACCTCGACATTAACACCGCTAGAGCCACTAGGACAGGTTAACTCAGCATTACATTAAGCGCGTTCAGGCTGTTTGCTGGAGCGTTCAGGCTACGTTCAGGACTGTCGGGGCACACTGTAGATACATTGAGACCCGAGAACACGTTGAGACCTGAGCGATATAACATCCCACCACATTTATGTATGTGTGCATCTGAGTTCACACTTCTTTCGTGGCGTTCTTTGCAGCGGCGTAAGCCAAGGATTAAATCAAAGACGCTTACACCTTTTGGGATGATGCCTGCTATATCCAAGGTCATATATTTTGTAACTTCTCTCTTGCCCAAGGCGTCGACCCATTGCCCCCGATGGGTTGCGCCTATCTACTCTAGCTAACACAGCCACGTACAACATTACTTCTAAATTGATACTAACGCCTGATAAATCAATTTTTTGACATACAAATTTAAGAAAGGTACTTTGCTATGCCCAACCCAGTTACGCGGCCTTCACCTTCACGCCAGCCCGGTACTGTCCCAAGCGTACTCATTGCCGACGATCACCCGCTGTTTCGTATTGGGTTGCGGCACACCCTAGCCTGCCATGCAGATGTTATTGCCGAGGTGAGTAACGGACCTGACGCACTCGAGCAAACCCTCACCTACAAACCAGACGTTGTACTGCTTGACATCGCTATGCCTGGCGACGGCATTGCTACCTGTCAACAAATTTGTGCCCGCGCGCCGCAGACAATTATTGTGATGCTTTTAAGCAGTGAAGAACAAGCGCTCTTGCAAATTGCTAAAAATGCAGGTGCCCATGGGTACATTCGCAAAGAAACAAACCCCGAAGCTGTGATTGAAAGCATCCACAATATTTTAGAGCAACCCGAACGCGACTGGTTTCCCAATGTAGACTTACCTAAACTTACGCGGCGTGAAGCGCAAGTGCTCACCTTATTAGCTCAGGGCAACAACAAAAAACAAATGGGTGCTGCACTAGGCATTAGCCCAGAAACGATTAAAGATTATTTGCGCGGGCTTTACCGCAAGTTGGATGTCAAAGACCGTCTACTCGCTGTCAACCGAGCACGTAGTTTGGGCTTACTTCGCGATGCACCACTTGTTGCAGAAATGCCCGCAACAACACCTACAGCAGCTCAACCTGTGTCATCGCCGAATACTGTGTCTAAATCAAGTCAGCCTGCTGCTAAACCCTCCAAAAGTAGTCAAGATAAGCCAGCTAAAGATATATCGAGGCGTGCTGGTCGCTCAAGCACCCCTACCAAACCTAGCGACAGCTATGGCCTTAAATCTTAGTGCTTTACCTGATGATCTAAGTCATGTAACAGCACACTAACATTGCGTACGCTTGATTTTCATGTACTGCATTCCTTCATGTAAGACAAACATTGGTCACTTACAATGTATAGTAACGTCACTTTTTGAAGTTTTATTTTGCAATAACACCAATTGATATGGCACGTTAAGGTTAGGCTGCTACGATCATCATTTTGAATTTGTTGTCTGTAGCGTTACATCAATAAATTGCGGTTGTAGCTGACCAGATGATACCTGCTATATTTGCTGAAGGAGCAGCATGAGGCGCACGTCAGACAGCACTAGACATCACAGTCTTCATAATAACAGTTCTAATAACCATAATTCTAATAACCACAGTGCTCACAACCACAGTGCTCACAACCAGTGTGATGAGCAGACAAGCAAGCAGGTAAGCCACCTAAGGCGGGTCTGGCTTGGTAGTTTGTGGCTTATTATTTTGCTCCTTGTAAGTTGTAACGGCGGCACCGGGGTTACAGCAGCGTCGCTCGAGCTACGCCTTCCTAAACGTGAACTTGTTCAAGGTGAGACAATTACCTTAGAAGCTATGGTGGGTGGGGTTAGCGCTGCTGAGGTCATTTGGGAAGCCGTGCCCGCCTCGAGCTTGCGCTTTGACGATATTGTCAGTACAACCTCCGGCTCACAGGTAACAGCTACGGCTCTCACACCCAACACAGTTATTGTGCGCGCTAGTTTACTCAAACAGGTTGGCCCTGCGAGTAATGGTGTACGCGTACCGCTACTGAGTCAGCAAGAAAGCTTACTCATCAAACCGCGTGCCACGTTTGAGGGTCCAGACGCACCCGCTCAGGAGCAATCTGTCCCCTCGGTGAGGGTGCCAGCAGATCTGTCTTTAGCTGATTTGGCAGATCGCTATTTTAATCATCCAGATGCTGCAGCAAGTGGCACAAACGCGCCATCTAGTGCTATTTTAGATGCTTTTGAGGCCAACCTCAGACAAGCTGGGAGCGCGACAACGCGTCTGTGTGCGTTTACGACCAGTACAGCTACGGTGCTAGCAGGTGGGTGTGGTGTGGGCTTAGATGACAGCCTCAGTTTTAGTAATCCTAGTAGTGGAAATGTATTTACAGCTGGGCGTCCTGTGCTTAGTGCTGACGTTGACCCGGATGCGTTTCAAGCGTTGCACGTGCTAGCGTACATGGACGACGTACAACCACTCATCGGTTACGGGTTACATGTAGCGGACTCGAGCCAAAATGACGGCTTCGGCGGCAGCGCTGGCGATTCTGACAACGCTGAGGTACTTCTTTACCAAGCTGAGGACGTCTCCCTTGACGGTGATGCCACCCTCACTGCGTTTAGTCAAGCTGATACAGCTAGCGACTTACAGGTTGATGAGCTTGGTACGTTTAATCCGCTTGGTGACACCTTGCGCGGTGCTATAGTGCATATCATCGTCTCGCGGGAAAGTGCTGGTAGCAAGCTCGTATGGCGCTGCCTAGCGGGTGACGCCCGCCTGTGTGACGGTCAGTTTCGCGTCAGCACACTTGACCCAGACGACCTTTTTGATCTTGGCATAGGTGCCACCAATACAACCTTGTGGCTAGCGTTTAACCGCGTGGTCGCTCCAGAAAGTAGTAACCGTTCGCCACGTGAAGGTGCTGGAGTCAGTCACGGTGTCGTGTGGCTCGAGCCCAACCCACGCCCCGACCTAGTCGTTGAAGAAGTTAACTTTGAACCTCAAACGGATACAGCAAGCTGCACTATTATCTTCACAATTTCCAATGTTGGTAGCGGCCCCGTACAAGCCAACGCCACCTTTAATGCCTCCCCCATTCAACTTGCAGATGGTAGCAATGTAGACAATACTGCGTGGAGTTCTGCGTTTTATGGCCTAGCCGCAGGTGCGCGCTTTCAGCAAACGTGGACGGGCGTGCAAGTTTTAGCAAACACACTCACCGTTACAGTTGACCCCAATAACACCGTTGCAGAAACCTCAGAAACCAATAGCCTCGAGGTGGCTGTCCCTGAGGCATGTCAAAATATAAGCACCACACCGCGCGATTTGCGCATCAGCAAACGGCTCGAGGGGGATTTGCAGCTAGGGCAACGTGCGCGTTATGCCATTGGGCTCGAGTACCTCCGTGGCGAGACCCTCACCCAAGTGCCAGACATTGTTGACGACCTTCCTACAGGGCTAAGCTTTGTGCAGAGTTTGTCAGCCAGTTGGACGTGTACAGTTGCAGATGAAGATATTCGTTGTGAGTACGTCGCAGACGGTCCCGTACGAAATATTGAGGAGCTGGTGCTCGAGCTGCAAGTTGCTGAAGACATCAGCACAGCTACAGTGACCAACTGCGCCCGCGTGTTAGTCACCGATGCCAACGCCAACAACAACGAAGCTTGTGTCACCACCTCCCTTATCACGACAGCTACCCAAAGTGACCTACGACTTGGTCAGGGTTTGCGCGGTAGCCTCCGTGAGGGGCGTTTGAGCCAACTGGTAATTCAAGTTCGCAATGACGGTCCCGACGACCTCGCGAGTAACGTGCAAGTTGTGAGCACCTTGCCAACGGGCATTAGCTTTTTGGCCGACAACAGCACCGCGTGGCGCTGCCGCTTGGGCAGTTCACAAGCTGAAGCTGAACAAGTTGTCTGTGACTACGACGGCCCGCAGCCCGTTAGCGTGGGGGCACTTGCTGATATTGTCCTAACCGTAAATACCACGGCAGCGGCACTATCCGGTACGGGCGCGTCGCAGGTGACAATTTGCTCGAGGCTCGAGCTAGCTAATCCCGACTGTCCTTCTACAAGAAATAAAATTGCATCAGCAACCCTAGAGGTACTGCTGGCTTCACGTAATTGAAGTCTTCGATTTACTTGACGCAATCTTTTAGCCATTAATTTAACTAGGCGAATTCCAGCCTTTGGCTCAGTACTGATCAGATTAACAAAGTCTTC
>JBCCBI010000171.1:0-11124 GCA_039034155.1 Deinococcota bacterium
GTCTTTGACAATGTCAATTAGATAATCACAAAGGGCGTTTTTTCCGCGCAGGTAGTGCTCGAGTTCGGATACTGTCGTCTGCAAATGGGTGGTGACGCCCTCACATGGAATGTGCACAACAGGCACGCCTGAATTAAAAAGTACTTGAGCTGCAGGTACATCTTGAAAGAGGTTAAACTCGCGTGCGTGCGGCCAGTGTAGGGCGTGTCCGCCAAGCCACACCACCACAATATGGTTGATGATTTTGGGTTCAATCAAAATAGCGTTGGCAATATTGGTAATGGCGGCGATGGCGACAACGTACAAAGGCTCACCCTCAGGTCGGGTAAGTGCGCGTTTGATGAGGTCGTAGACAGCGGGACTGGCTTCGGCGGTGTCTGGCTCGAGGTAGTGAGTTGACCCTTTAAACACCAATCCATCAGCGCTGTGTCCCATGAAGTTGAGCAAGCGCAAAATCTCCTCGTAGCTGCGTTCCATACCGTCTTCTGGCCCGTCGGAGCAGGCGTTGTGGAAGGGGGCGGCGTAAATGGCCTCGAGCTCGAGCCGCTCTGGTGAAAGAAGCGCGTGAGCAAGCGCAAATTGGTCGTCAACTTCGTTGTAGGTGTCGGTGTCGAGCACAATTGACAGTTTGCCGGGGCGAGGTTGGAGGCGCGTAAGCCGCTCTATATCAGTAAGTTCTGGAAATGGTGTCATGTAATCACTCTAACGTGACGCCTGCGGCATCGGCAGCGGTGCGTAAGATTTCTAAGCTGGCAGTGACTTCCTCAGGTGAACTCACATGTTCCAAGATAAGCCAACTGTCGTCGGGTAGGTTAGGTGCCATCAACTTTAATACTTGGGTCCAGTCGGTGAGGCTCGAGCCCAACGGTGCTAAGTCAATATGAATGTGAAAGCCTTCTTGTAAAACAACATCTTTGATATGTCCCAAACCGTAGTGACCCGCAAGGCGCGTACACACATTTTCAACAACTGGCGTAGGTTGCCACATCGCGCGGTAGTCGTAAAAACTGGTGACATCAATGTTGATGCGTAGGGCATCAGAATTGAACATAGCTTTGAGGTCTAAAAAGCGCTGTGGACTGTGGATGGCACCTTTGAGATAGGGTTCAAGCGAGAGTTTGACGTTGTGTTTTTCTGCGTGGTTGAGGAGAGGCTCGAGGTACTCCGCAATCTTGTTAAGTGCCGCGTCCTCAAAGTTGCGGGCGTCTCCCGCCAAAAACCCAGACGGATGATAATTCCCACCGTTGATGACAATGTAAGGACAGCCGATATCCGCTGCCATCTCAATCGCGCGTTTGAGCATGACAGTTTGAGTATCATCTGACGCAAGCGGATTCACGCCAAACGCACCGATTTGGCAGACCTGTAACCCTCGTTCTTGCAAAGGTTGGAGAGTGGCCGCTAAGCCCTCATTTACCAGTTGGCTGGCATCAATTGGCACACCTTGGATGCCGTGATCTGCGGCTGCCGTAATCGTATGCAAACCTGCCTCGAGCCCTAATCTCATAGTTCCTCCAAGCTAATTTCCTGACCGTTGTCAATGGATGCATAAATAGCAGTTGCCAGTTTCACCGCGCGTAGACCGTCGTCTACCGTGGCGGCAAAGGGCTTACCTGTTTGCACGCAGTCCACAAAGTGACTGAGTGCGTGGCTGTAGCGGGTTTGCCCCAGGGCTTCAGGTGAGGTTGTCAAGGTGTGCGTTACCTCGTCATTCCGAGTTGCCCAGATGAGGCTTTCCCAAATGTGCTCACGCCCGTGCAAGGTAGCTTGTCCATTTTGGGTGATGAGTGTTAAGCGTGGGTAATTTTTATGGGCCCCCGCACCTAGTCCGCCCAACAACACGCTAGCAAGTGCGCCGCCCTCAAAGGTGATGGTGACAAGGGCAGCTTCTGCAGACGGGCTAGCGTGTTCGTTGACGCCTTTGGCAAATACCGAAATAGGCTTACCTAGTAGCGCGCAGACCATATCTAGCAGATGGCAGGAATTTTCGTTAAAAAAGCCGCCGCCGTTATTTTTGTCCCAGAGCCAATTATCAGCTTCAGGGAGCCAATCAAATAAATACTCGCCCGTGAGCAACATGCCTCTACCCAAGCCAGTGTCAAGCTCGTCACGAACAAGGTCTTGCAAACGCACCGCCGCCGGGTGAACTCGAAAACTAAACCCCAGCATGATGTTGGCGTTGTGCGTTTGGGCGAGTTTGGTAAGCGAGTGTGCTTGGATGAGATTAGCTGCCCACGGTTTTTCAATGAACATGGGCAAGTCCCGCGCTGCCGCAGCCTCAATGAGTGGTGCCCGGCTGCGGGGGGAGGTGCAAATGCTAACGGCATCTAGCTCGGGGTGGTCAAGTAGCTCGAGCCCATCCCGGTAGGCAGTTGCCCCATAGCTGTGAGCATACGCGTCCAAACCTTTGGGTAACTCGGCAGACCTATCCGCTACCGCTACTAAGCGCACCCCCGGCAAATTGGCGAGTGTTTGCACGTGGTAATGCCCAAACTTGAGGCCGACGACACCGATGTTAATAGTCATAGATGTTGACAGTCATAATGTGGTCATCTTGAGTTTTCTAAGTTGAGACAAGTTCGGGCTGGTCGTTTAGCGTTGTTGTCATCTCGTAACGCTTGCCTGTTTGTGATGAGACGAGCGTTCCGTACATCATTTCGGTGAGGTGCAGGCCCCACTCGAGCCCAATCACTGGCTCACGGTCTTCAACAATGCAGTCAATAAAGTGCTGACTAGATTCATGATAGTAGTTAAACGCGCCCGGCGTCGGTTTGGGAAAGGCAGACTTGCTGCGGTCGCCGCGCAAAGGAATGTGGAACCATCCGTCGTCACTGACGTTGGGGAGTAACTCGTGACGGCTCGAGATAACCGAGGCATAGTGGCCGCCGCCAAAAAACAAGTTGCCCTCAGTACCATAGACTTGTAAATTGCCAAAGCCCACGCCCGGTAACACGGGGTGGAAAATACGCCCCACGTGGCAAACGCCCTGTGAGCCGTCTGCCATTTCATACAGTGAATAGGCGTTATCTACAGCTTTCATAGTGACGGGTAGCGTTTTGGGCATGTCTAGGACAACATCCCAATAGTTGGCATCGTTCGGGTCGGTGACGGTGGTCAAAAAGTCGTCGTAGTTTTGTTCAGGCACAATTTTGTGGTCGGTCACGTAGGTGGCGGTGTGCCCCATAATGCTCTTGCACGCGCCCAGCACGCCCACAATGTTGGCGGGTGCGTAGGGTAAATCAAATAAAAAGCCGCCGCTGTCTTCATCAAAAAAGGCTGCTTGTCCGTAAGGGTTCATCGACAGCTCAGGACCGTATTTAGTAGGCCCGGTCCAGCCGAGTGAAAACCACATGACATCACCCAACACGCCTTGTTGTACAAGCTTGCGAATCGTGGCCATATCTGGGTCAAGAATGGAGCTCGAGCTTGGCTCAATCACGGCTTTCACCCCGGCTTTGCGAACGGCATCAGCAATTTTTTGGGCGTCTTCCATCGTCGTGGCCATAGGCTTTTGAATTAACACGTGCTTACCCGCTTCAACGGCTGCCAGCGTAAACGGCACGTGCGTTCCGGGCGCGGTCAAAATAAACACCGCGTCAATATCAGCTTGGTCAATCATTTGGTAGTAGTCAAGGTACTGCTCGCGGGCCCCAAACACGCGCGCGCAGGCTTCTGTGCGGGTTTTGTGGAGGTCGCAAACGGCCGTAATTTCTACGTTGTCCATCTGCATGAGGTAAGGCAGGTAGTAAGCTGTGGCAACCACGCCGCAGCCAACCACGCCAACTTTGACAGGTTGAATTGAAAGATTTGCCATGATGATAGGTGTGTCCTTTCGAACGTGTTGAGGTTTGATGGTTGAGGTTTTGGTTTCGTCTCGTGATGCTTGGTTTACAGGCTTTTGCTGGTGTCAACACCTGATTTTTGATGAGGTTGACAGCAACTTAAACAACATCTGAAATTTAAAAAGCAGCTGATGAATTTCTATTGAATTTCTGCGGCTTACATCCATAAATTGACGTATCAATCTGTCAAACATTTTTTGGCACCATCTTGTGATGTTTAAGAAGACGTCGGTAAGCTTGGTTTTGCTGAGGCTGGCGAGCTGACGCCAAGTAGCTCGAGCTCCTCCGCAAAGTGACAGGCTACAAAGTGTTCCGGCTTCACTTCGCGCAATTCCGGTTTGTCCTGTTTGCAAACGTCACGCGCGTAGGGGCAACGGCTGTGAAAGTGACAGCCACTTGGCGGGTTAGCGGGGTCGGCAACTTGGCCTTGCAATTCGATTTTGCGGGCTGGGTTGCGGGGGTCGGGTCGGGGAACTGCGGACAGTAGTGCTTCGGTATAAGGGTGTTTGGGCGTATTAAATAAATCGTCAACCTTGGCAAGTTCCACCAAGCGCCCCACATACATCACCGCCACACGGTCAGAGATGTACTCAACCACGCTTAAATCGTGTGCTACAAACAAATAAGTGAGGCCGCGTGAGGTTTGCAAGTCGAGCAGCAAGTTGAGCGTTTGCGCTTGAATGGACACATCTAGTGCAGACACAGGTTCATCGAGTAGTACTAACGACGGGTTTAAGGCAAGGGCCCTAGCAATGCCAATGCGCTGGCGTTGCCCACCTGAAAATTCGTGTGGATAACGGTCAATGTGCTCAGCGCGCAAACCAACAGCCTCGAGCAAGACCTCAATCTCAGCATCTGTTGTACTACCTTGGTCGAGCCCATGAACTTTAAGCGGCTCACGAATAATATCCCCCACGCTCATACGTGGGTTAAGGGCGTTGATAGGGTCTTGAAAGACCATGCTAATTTCGCGGCGCACGGGTTTAAGTTGCTTGCGGCTAAGGGCAGCTAAGTCAACCAGGTCGCCATGCTCAGCGCTGTGAAACAACACTTGCCCGCCAGTTGCTGGGTACAAGCCAATAGCGGTGCGGCTGGTGGTGGTTTTGCCGCAGCCAGACTCACCAACAAGCCCCAACGTTTCACCTTGGCGAATGCTAAAACTTACGTCGTCAACCGCTTTGACATAACCTGCGGTACGGCGTAAAAGTCCCTTCTTAATCGGAAAGTATTTTTTGAGGCCGCGCACCTCGAGTAGCGTTTTGGAAGAGTTATCTTGCGCTGTTGCTACCGTCATACGTGACTCTCATCGGGCTGAGATCCAGATACTTGAGACCCAGATACTTGAGACCCAGATACTTGAGACCCAGATAACTGAGATTCGGACGTTGTGTGTGTCATATCAACTTGATGTGAGGATAG
Source organism: Deinococcota bacterium (assembly GCA_039034155.1). Lineage (GTDB taxonomy): Bacteria > Deinococcota > Deinococci > Deinococcales > Trueperaceae > JBCCBI01. Next base: position 5,262 of record JBCCBI010000171.1, read on the forward strand.
GGTTACATCGTCAGAATCTTCGTACAGCAAACACGCTGCTTGTTGGTTTGCTGTGACGTGCTTTAAGCTTGGCACAGTCACATCACATAATCCCGGCATCATCTGCGGGCAGCGGTCGTGGAAGGGGCAGCCACTTGGCACAGAAAACGGGTCGGGGACCATGCCCTTAATGGTGGAAAGGCGTTCGCCACGCACCTTACCAAGGCGCGGGATGGACTCGAGCAAAGCCTGTGTATACGGGTGTTTAGGCGCGTAAAAAATGTCATCCACCTGCCCCGTTTCAACAATGCGCCCCAAGTACATCACTGCAACATCTTGCGCAACCTCGGCAATCACACCCAAGTCGTGAGTGATGTAGAGCACCGCCATGTTGTACTCCTGCTGAATGTCTTTGATGAGGCTGTTAATTTGTGACTGGGTGGTGACGTCTAACGCGGTGGTGGGTTCGTCGGCAATCAGCAAACTGGGGTTACACGATAGCGCAACAGCAATCATGACCCGCTGGCGCTGCCCACCGCTGAGTTGATGTGGGTAGCTGTCGATGCTTTGCGCAGCCCTAGGAATGCCGACCCGGTCAAGCAGGTTGATGGCTATCCTGCGAGCTTCGCTGTTACTCAACTTTTGAGTGTGTTTGATGGCCCATTCCAGCTGCGCGCCCACGGTGCGTTTGGCGTTTGTGTGTATTTGTAAGGACTCGTTAATATGAACACCCGCGCTGTAAACGGGTGTGAGCGAGCTCATAGGTTCTTGAAAAATCATGGCGATGTTGCCACCGCGTAAGGTGCGAATGTGCTTGCCGTTGGGATCAAGCTTGATGATGTTGACAGCATCTTGGTTAGTAGCTTGGTTAGGGTCTTGACTAGGTTGCTTAAAGAGGATATCGCCACTCACAATGCGGGCATTTTTAGCAAGTAAGCGCATGATGGCGCGTGCTGTTACCGACTTACCCGAGCCACTTTCGCCAATAAGCCCCAAGGTAGTGCCGGGTTGAATCTGAAAACTGACGCCGTCCAGCGCGCGCACGGTGCCGCGTTGCACGTCAAACTGCACTTTGAGGTCACGAACCTCGAGCAGTGGTTGCGAGGGTGTAACTTGTGGCGTTGATAAGGTTGATGTTTGCGTCACAGGACTACCTAACTAATTACGGCTGTAAGGGTCGAGAGCGTCGCGCAAGCCGTCACCGAGCATGTTGAACCCCAAAATGGCGGTAATGATAAACGGCACAGGAATGAGTAACCACGGTGCAAAACGAATGGCCCGCACAGTGGAGACTTCTTGTAAGAGCACACCCCAACTGGTGAGCGGTGGGCGCAGGCCTAGGCCTAAAAAACTTAGGGCTGTCTCCGCCAAAATCATGCCCGGAATGGATAAGGTGGCAATGACAATCACGTGGCTGAGCGTGCCGGGGATTAAGTGGCGGAAAAGAATGGCACGGTCGCTCGAGCCAAAACTTCTGGCCGCTAACACGTACTCGCGTTCTCGCAAGGAAAGCACCAAGCCCCGCACCTGCCGCGCTAAGCTTCCCCAACGCACAAACGACAAAATGATGGTAAGCATAAAGTAAACAGCAATCGGCGACCACTGCGGCGGAATAGCAGCAGCGAGTGCTAAAAACAGGGGTATATCTGGAAAGGCAGATAAAAACTCGGTGCTGCGTTGCACCAAGTTATCTACAAGCCCGCCGTAATAACCGGAAATTGCGCCCAACGTGACGCCAAAAATAAGCGTTAAAAGTTGACCAATTAAGCCAATCAAAAGTGATAAACGACCGCCGTAGAGGATGCGTGAAAACATGTCCCGCCCTAAGCGGTCGGTACCAAACAAAAATAGGTGGGCATCTGGATTTGCTGCATCCGTTCCAAACAAGTGAATATCACCTGGAATTACGCCAAACAGCCTGTACGGTTCGCCGCGTACCCAAAAGTAAACGTCGTAAGTCACCGAGGTGTCCACCTCATAAAAACGGCGCATTTGCTGCATGTCAACAACTTCGCTGTAGCCGTAGACAAACGGACGCAGTCGGAAGTTACCTGCTTGATCTATAAACTGCAATTGCTGCGGGGGCGCTTCCAAATAATCGGACAAATGTGCCAGCGAATAAGGCGCAAAAAACTCTGCAAAAAGTCCGCAAATCACATAAAACCCAATCACAATGACGGCACCAACGACGGCTAGGCGGTTTTTCTTAAAGCGCCACCAGGCCAGTTGCCAATAACTTTGTCGAACAGTTTTAGATTTTTTGGGGGTTGCTTTTTTGAGGGTATTGGTAACGGTCATCAGTTAATCCAGTTGAATGCGCGGGTCAGTCCAGACCAGCAGTAAGTCAGCGAGTAAGTTGCCCACAACCAAAAGCACTGTAAAAAACACTAAGATGGTGCCCGCTAAGAACATATCTTGTTTTTGTAAGGCGTTGACAAATAACGGCCCCAGCGTTGGTAAATTGAGAACGATAGCTACTAATGCGTTACCGACAATGATGCTCGGCAGCGCTTCTGACCCCAAAATGACAATGAGCGGGTTGATGGCGATACGCACGCCGTGTTTCCAGTTGACGGTTGCGTTGCGCAAGCCCCGCGCGCGGGCAGATTCAATAAACGGCTGACCGAGGGTCTCGAGCAAGTTGGCCCGCATAATGCGAATAAGCGCCGCTGAGCCCGTTACACTGCCAATAAGTGCTGGTATCCACAAGTTTCGTAGAAGGTTAAGCACCCGCGCAAAACTCCACGGGGCGTCCCGAAATTCACGGGAAAACAGCCCGCCCACTTCTTGGTCAAGCACGACTACTGCCACATACATCACAATGAGCGCCAGCAAAAACCCCGGAATACCCAAGCCTATAAAACTAATTGTGGTGATGATCTGATCGCCAATAGAATACTGTTTCACCGCTGAATACACACCTAGCGGGATGGCGACAATCCACGTCACGAGTAGCACAGCCACCGCCAAAATGATGGTGTTGCCTAAGCGCTGACCAATAATTTCGCTCACCGGGCGTTCAAACTCAAAGGCCTCACCAAAGTCACCCTGCACAAAATTAAACGCCCAAATGCCGTAGCGCTCGAGAAACGGCCGGTCTAACCCGTAACGCACGCGCAACGCGTTAATGCGTTCATCAGCCGAGGTATCCCCACGGGCACGCAGTTCCGCAAGGCGAATCTGCAAGTAGTCCCCTTGCGGCAGTTCGATGATAAAAAAGCCAGCCAGCGACACCAGCACCAACATGATGGCGGCGTAACCCAAGCGGCGGACGATGTAAGCAAGCATGATTGGTGGTTAGGGTCTCCTAGGGACGTGCTGAGGTTGGTGTTGGGGGCATCAATTAGGTGATGGGGTGAGTTAAAACAAGTTGTCGTTAAGCTATTGTCTTTTGCGGTGTTGATTGTGCCTAATGTCCCTTAGAGTAATGCTATGTGCGCCTCAAGGTTTCTGATAAGCGTGAGGATGTTATTGATGAACCTCGAGTTAGATGAGATATAGCAATCACGCGATAAATCAATACACTACAATCTTAGGTGATGTCGCTGAACTTGTTTTCAACGGTGCTGATGTATCAACATTATGTGGTACTGCTGATAATCAAGGTGTGTGTTAACAGGTGATGTCATCAAGGTACTGATAAACCATCAACAGCTCAATTCAATAGGGATGACGGTAACGCCATCCCTTGCCTGTACAAGCTAAGTCAATCTAGTTGGACTCGAAGAAAAACTGCTCAGGATATTGGTTGCCGGGGGTAGCGGGTGCCCAGGGACCAAGTACACCTGTTTCGGGTACGTTGCGGAAGTTGTTGGCAACAATGACCGGGCTAGGAATGTCCCCTGCTGCACCGATGGCAAAGGGCCCAAACTCAATGTGTAAACGGAAGACCTCGAGCATCAGGTCATTGCGCACCGCAGGATCAGCCTCAGCAAAGCCAGCTTCGTAGAGTTCAATGAGACGCTCTTCGACGCTACCGGGTTCAGGTGCTTCGCCAACTTCGCCGCCAGTGTTGTACCACGCGCCCACGGCTGGCCAAATGCGCTCACCGCGTACTGGGAAAACCCAGTCAGGGTAGGTCCACAAGTCCATCTCAGCAGCACCCACCGCACTTAACATATACGACGAGTTTTCGTTGAGGGTGCCGAGCCATTCGTTTACATCTGCTAATTGGTTAAGACGCGCGTTGATGCCAACCTCTTCTAAGTTAACCCGGAAAATCTCAGAGGCGTCAGCAATTTGATCCACCAGGCCGTAATCCCAATAGTCAATTAAGAGCTCAAAGGGTTCACCGCTGGGTAATGTACGGACGCCATCATCGCCTAGGGCCATGCCAAGCTCATCAAGTAACTGGTTAGCTAACTCAACGTTGTACTCGGCATACGAAGTTGCCCATTCATCATAAACGGCTTGACCTTCTTCGCTGGCAAAGTGGAGCGACTGCGGGCTTACGGTAAATTGCTTGGCTTCAGAAAATCCTTGCCAAACGACATCGTTAACCCGTTCGCGGTCAAGTGCGTAGGACAGCGCTTGGCGGAACTGCGGGTTGCGCAAAAGCCCACGAATTTCAGCCACAACTTCTTCAGATTCGCCATTGCCACGATAACTTTGGTTAACCATCCAGTTAGGTTCGCCGCCGTTGCCTTTCATGTAGTTGATGACGCGGTAGCCGCCCTCATCTGCGTTTTCGAGTAAGAAAGGAATAGACGTAAAGTTTTCAACGGCGCGGAAGCTGGCATCGTACTGGCCTTGAATGGCATTGAGTAAGCGCACTTCAGCGTCTTCAACCAGTTCAAACTCGAGGGTGTCAATATACGGCAGTTGATTGCCTTCAGCGTCTACCTTCCAGTAGTAGGGGTTGCGCTCGAGCCGCCAGCTTTCACCGGGGGTGAAGTCAGTCAATTGCCACGCAAAAATAGTTGGGAAGTCAGGGTTTTGATACCAGATGGCATTTTCTTCCAAGACAGCATAGTCACCATCACCTGCATAGCTTGGGTGGAACTGACTCAAGTAATGTTTGGGATACATGAGGTTTTCCCACTCCCAATAGCCTTGCGCCATGACCGTGTGGGCCAGCCACTGCGGTTCTGTCCAGTTAATCACCCACGTGTAGTCGTCTGGAAAGGTCATTTCAGCAGGGGAGCCGTCGTCGTTGCGCAAATAACCGCGTACACCAGAAGCTGCGTAATCGTCATTTAGCATGAGGTCTTCCCACGCAAACTGAATATCCTCAGTGGTAAACGGTGCGCCGTCTGACCACTTAATGCCACGCCGCAAGGTCAAGGTGAGTTGCGTGCCCTCTTCGTTGTATTCCCACGACGTAACTGAACCGGGCACATACGCTGAATAATCTGCTGCCCAGCGCACCGGTGGGTCGTAGGTGATGAGCCGTAACGGGCCCGCCCAACTATATTGGGAAACGTTGTTCCAGGTGCCGCCGTAGTCACCAATTTCTTCGACAACGTCCACTACGTAAATATCTTCTGCAATGGGTAAGCGTTCTTCAACTGGGGGTAATTCGCCAGCCGCGACAAGCTCAGCAAGGCTAGGAGCTTCGTTAAAACTGCTAGGAATGTCTTGCGCACTTGCTAACAAAGCCAACGATAAAATAATAGCCGTGCTGATAACGCGGTAGAGCTGGTGGCTCGAGGTTAGCCTCGAGCTAAACATTGATGCCATAGATTTATCTCCTCTTAAAATAAAGTCTTGGTCGAAATAACTAACTTGAAGGTGAATAAGTGTGCACATCAGGCTAGTGGCTAATCAATTGCTCAACTCCTTTGTTAAATCACTAAGACGTTCTTACGCTGCCTTAAAATCATCCGTTAAGAGATTCGATACTTGTCTTGAGATGGTAGTTAGGGTCAAATGCGAACATCTGAGA
>JBCCBI010000172.1:0-11079 GCA_039034155.1 Deinococcota bacterium
CTAGCATCTACTGCATTCAACAGGTTAATGAATCTCAAGGCGTTGCAATAGTTGTAATAAAGGTGAGTCTTAGCAGTGTAGAGTGCTAGGCTAGCGCCTGATAAGCACGACCGAGGTTTTTATTAACGACTTGGTGAACAGCTTCTCAGACTAAAGTCACTGCATAATCTAACCAGAGTGTTAGTTTTATGATAAGAATAGTGGTAACCATCACATCGGTGTGTCACCAGGGTACACGTGCCATTGGTTTATGAGGGCTGCCACTGTGAGTGTAGCCAACGACTTGTATAGTTACGCAGCCCGGTGTAGGCTTGCAAGGCTCAACATGGTGAACGTATGAGCAAAGATGTACAAATAATCAACACCTAATGGTAAGTGAGGTTTGGCATGTCATCTATCAACAAAGTTGTACTAGCCTATTCGGGCGGGTTAGATACATCGGTCATTTTGCACTGGATTAAAACACATTACAACGCAGAGGTCATTACCTTTACAGCAGACATCGGCCAAGGCGAAGAAGTTGAGCAAGCGCGTCAAAAAGCCCTGCAAACAGGCGCGCTGAAAGCCTATGCAGATGATCTGCGCGAGGCGTTTGTAAGTGACTTTGTCTTTCCTGTGCTTCGTTCGGGTGCTATTTATGAAGGTTACTACCTCATGGGAACCTCGTTTGCGCGGCCGCTTATTGCCCAGCGGATGGTTGAAATAGCTGCACTCGAGGGCGCAGATGCAGTAGCTCACGGGGCTACTGGTAAAGGTAATGACCAAGTTCGCTTTGAGCTTTCTAGCTACGCCCTAAATCCAGACATTAAAGTAATTGCGCCGTGGCGCGAGTGGTCGCTTAGGGGTCGCGAAGACTGCATCGCCTACGCCAAAGAACATGGTATTGCGGTGCCTGTGACCAAAGAAAAACCCTACTCAACAGACGCTAACCTCTACCACATCAGTTACGAAGGTGGCGTGCTGGAAGACCCTTGGGCGCAAGCCCCCAGCAATATGTGGACACTCACGGTAGACCCAGAAGATGCTCCCAATACGCCAGAAATTGTTGAGATCGAATTTGAAGCGGGGACGCCAGTTGCCATTAATGGTGTGTCTATGGGACCGGTGGAATTGCTCGAGAGCGCCAATCAACTCGCAGGAAAACACGGTATTGGCCGCATCGACATTGTTGAGAATCGTTTCGTCGGCATGAAGTCGCGTGGTTGCTATGAAACGCCGGGTGGCACTTTGCTCTTTCACGCCCACAAAGCCGTTGAATCGTTAACGCTCGACAGGCAAGTCCTGCAACTTCGTGACGAACTCGTTCCTAAATATGCCAACGCTATCTATAACGGCTTTTGGTATGCCCCTGAACGCGAGTCCATGCAACGTTTGTTTGATGACATGCAGCGGCCTGTAACTGGTGTGGCTAAGTTAAAACTTTACAAGGGCAACATCATGCTGCTAGGGCGCAAATCACCCAATAGCCTCTACCGTCAAGATGTTGTCACGTTTGAAGAAGACGATGTGTACAACCAAGCAGATGCTGACGGCTTTATTAAACTTAACGCGTTGCGCTTGCGGATTATGCGGCAACTAGAAACAGCCCCACCCGCTGAGCCAGTTGTACAGAAGTAAGGCGTTACAGATTTCCTAGATGTAACCATCATTTTTGAAGATGAAACACAGTTGTGGTCAGCAAAGTCAGGAAGGAGCAGGATTGCCAACGTGAGCGATAGTCTGGGAAGTAATCTAAACAAGCAAGAGGTAGACGCAATGAACCAGCATAGTTACGAGGCAGCCCGGTTACACTTGGCTGAAATTATGGACGCACACATGCTTTGTGATTTTTACAACCATGTAGAGCCTAATGCAGGTGAGACTGAAACCAGCATGCGACAGTGGCTCGAGGGTGGTGGTGCGTTGGTCGTTGAAAATGATGGTGGCAATATTGTCAGTATCTTGCGCTGGCGCGAATGTACGGACGGCTGGCAGCTCGATCACATTGTCACCTCAGCCAACTATCACAACCGAGGTTACGGGCGCTGGCTCATGACCAAGGTGGAAGCACTTGCTATTCAAAGTAACATTGCTACCTTACACGTAGTTTTACCCAAAGCACAACATGACCTCGAGCCGTATTATGCCCGTATGGGCTACGCGCGTGATGACGGCACAAACGAAGTAACTCTGTCCAAGCATGTTGGCGGTACCTGGCAATATCACTAGCAGCCTTATCTAGAGGCTTGTGGTGACTTTGATGAGACACTAGATGTAAGTTGGGTAATACACGGTATTTAGGTATGTTCGAGAGTAGCTCGAGCATACCTTTTCTAGTTCGATTTCATCACGCACTAAAGATTTTAAGTTTTTCAGTGAATCGTCCCAAAGCCGTCACATCACTCAGGTAAAACAACCCTGAAATTCAGTAATTCTAACAAGTACTACGAGGATATTATGACTAAAGATGCGCCTAACATACCTTTACAATCTGCTGATCCCAACCAGCCTCCTGCCGTAGCAGCGTCCAACAAACGCATGTGGGGTGGGCGCTTTGGAGAAGCTACCAACAACCTCGTTGAACGTTTTAATGCCTCTATTGAGGTTGACCAAAAGATGGCACTAGAAGACATTGCCGGGTCAATTGCCCACGCAACCATGCTAGCTGAGGTAGGTATCTTGACCAATGCTGAGCGAGATACGATAATTAACGGCCTCAACACGATTCGCAAAGAAGTTGTCGCTGGTGAGTTTACGTGGCAAGTTGCCCTCGAGGACGTTCACATGAACATTGAGCGGGCGCTTACCGATAAAATTGGCTCCTTAGGCGGTAAGTTGCACACTGCTAGAAGCCGCAACGACCAAGTAGCCACCGATTTTCGGCTTTATCTACGTAGACAGACTGAGGATATTATGAGCTTGCTCGAGCAGGTTTGTCACGTCCTTGTAGACGTTGCAGAACGTCACATTGATGTCATTATGCCCGGCTACACGCATTTACAGGTGGCCCAGCCAGTGCTCTTTGCCCATCATTTACTGGCTTATGTGGAGATGTTTCAGCGCGATGCTACCCGCTTTAAGGATAGTTATGCTCGCTTAAATGTGTCTCCCTTAGGAGCTGGCGCGCTAGCAGGTACTAGTTTCCCCATTGATAGAGCGCGCACGGCTGAACTTTTGGAATTTACTGGTGTTGCTCATAACTCGCTAGATGCTGTGTCAGATAGAGATTTTGCCGTGGAGTTCCTGAGCGCCAGTAGCATTAGTATGATGCACCTCTCGCGCCTTAGTGAAGAGCTTATTTTGTGGTCAAGTCAAGAATTTGGTTTTGTGACCTTGCCAGATAGTCACACAACTGGTAGTAGCATCATGCCACAAAAGAAAAACCCTGATGTTTGCGAGCTTGTGCGCGGACAAACTGGGCGCGTATACGGCAACCTCATGGGTCTACTCACCGTGATGAAAGGCCTGCCGCTGGCCTACAACAAAGACATGCAAGAAGACAAAGAAGGTGCCATGGACAGCGCTGAAACCTTGCAGGTGGCGTTGCAGCTTTACATTGACATGCTGCCTAAAATGACGGTTCATAGTGCGCGTACGCGGCATGCTGCGGGCAGAGCGTTTAGCAACGCCACTGACCTAGCTGACTACCTTGCCAAACGGGGTTTACCCTTTCGTGAGGCGCATGAAGTTGTGGGTAAGTTGGTCGCACGCTGTCTAACTGAGGCTAAAGATTTGCACGAGTTACCGCTTACAGTTATGCAGGATGCCTCAGAACTTATTGCTGAGGATGTTTACGAGGTCTTGGGGCTTAGTTCTGTTGTCAATGCCCGTCATAGCTATGGGGGTACAGCAACTGACCAGGTGAAGCAGCAACTTACTCGCCTCAAGACCCTTTTTGCTGCTAAAGATGTCCATGAGGACGCTCAATCATGACGAGTCTAGCCCCCGAACGCCGGCCCAAAAGACACATTGATGCCACGCAGATCCAAGTGCGTCCAGCAACTGCTAGCGATGTGCCGGAGATTTTTAGCTTAATTGGTTACTGGGCAGCTAAAAGTCAAATGTTGGTGCGCCCTATGCCCAACATCTTTGAGAACTTACGTGACTTTTTTGTTGCTGAACTTGTTTCTGATGATGGCACTCGTGAATTTGTTGGCAGCGCTGCTCTGCATGTGCTGTGGGGAGATATTGCTGAAGTGCGCGGGCTAGCAGTTAAAGATGGCTTACGCGGTGGCGGCATCGGCAAAAAGTTGGTGATTGCCTGTGAAGCAGAAGCGCGCCGCATTGGTATTCCTAGATTATTTGCGTGGACGTATTCGGTGGAATTCTTTGAAAAGTGCGGGTTTACACTCATTGACAAAACGCGCGACCTACACCCTCGAGTGTGGTCAGAGTGCTTGCGTTGCCCGTTTTTTGCAGGTTGTAATGAAAATGGCGTTAGCAAAGTGCTAACAGGTGTGCCTATGCCCGAAAATCTTCCGGAACCGCCACCAGCTCAGGTTCCTCCAGGGATCCGTTAATCTAAATAACGAGACTGTGTGTTGAGCTACTAAAAACTTGCAATGTTTTTCATGAAACGATAGTATGTGCTAGCAGTCAACAAGCAATGCGTTAGTACCCAATATCGTACATCCTAAATAATTTTTGGGGGATGTCAGTTGAGCGTTATGTAACCCAAAGGTCAGGAGACGTGGTGTGTGATGCTATTGGTGCTCGAGCTGTCTCGAGTACCTACCAAGCTAGCACCGTGTTGTCATGGGCCTTGTTTGTCTACATGTCTAGCTAATTTTGTAGTTGCACGCGCTTTCGTCTTGTGATTACAAAGACAATTTTAGAGATGTACACAGGCGGTCATATACCTAGCGCTAAACGAAACATCACCAATCAGGATGGGCACTTGGATTTAATGTGTTGTTCCATGTTACAACGCAGCAGCTCAAACTTCGGGTAGCTGCTTGTAATAATCACGGCTGCAAGGAGGTTTCGTGTGGAAGAGCAAAACAAGATTGACTATTGGCAAGCCAACCTCAAGCTCACACTCACGCTACTCAGTATTTGGTTTGTCGTTGGCTACGTGCTCGCAATTATTCTTGCACCCTTGCTGAACAGAATTACATTTTTAGGGGGTCCACTTGGCTTTTGGATTGCCCAGAATGGTGCGATTTATGTCTTTGTGGTGCTTATTTTAGTTTACTGCATCCGCATGAATGATCTTGACAAAGAACATGATGTGGAGGAGTAAATGAGCCAAATTGTCATCACTGCCATGTTTGTGATTGTGACCTTTGGCATTTATATTGGCATTGCTATTTGGTCACGAGTGTCCACAACAAGTGGCTTTTACGTCGCTGGGCAGGGTGTCCCCTCAGTTTTTAACGGCATGGCAACAGCTGCTAATTGGATGAGTGCGGCCTCCTTTTTGTCAATGGCGGGGCTGATTGCGCTAGCACGCAACGGTTTTGATGGTGCCATTTACCTACTTGGTTGGACGGGCGGTTACGTGCTGCTAGCGCTTCTCTTAGCACCCTACCTACGTAAATTTGGCAAATATACAGTCCCTGCCTTTGTAGGCGACCGCTATGAATCTGACACGGCGCGTATTGTGGCTGCTATTTGCGTCATAGTTATTTCGTTTGTGTATGTTGTTGGGCAAATTCGTGGTGTTGGAATTGCCTTTTCACGGTTTTTGCAAATTGATATTGCGTGGGGTTTGTTTATTGGCATGTTTATTGTTGCCTTATATGCTGTATTGGGTGGTATGAAAGGCATCACCTGGACACAAGTTGCGCAGTACACCGCGCTTATTATTGCGTATATCATCCCCGCAATTGGCATTGGGCGCACGCTAACTGGGAACCCCATTCCGCAACTTTCGTTTATGGAAATTGCGGGGCAGCTCAACCAAATTCAAGCTGATCTTGGGTTTGGTCCCTACACCAGCCCGTTTAACAGCCTCAGTCCATTGAATGTATTTTTAATTACAATGTCTTTAATGTGTGGCACAGCTGGATTGCCCCACGTGATTGTCCGGTTTTATACAGCACGCAGTGTTAAAGGTGCACGTTGGACGGGCTTTTGGGCGTTGTTTTTTATTGCTCTACTTTATACAACAGCGCCAGCGATTGCAGCATTTGCTAAGTACAACATGATCGAAACCGTTAGTAACGCCCCCTATGACCAAGTTCCAGAGTGGTTTACAACTTGGGAAGGTACAGGTCTGTTGAGCTTTAACGACCTCAACGGGGACGGGCTTATTCAATATGTAGCGGGTCCAGAGAATGAACTTAATATCAACAACGACATTTTGGTGTTAGCGAACCCAGAAATTGCTAACTTACCAGAGTGGGTGATTGGCTTTGTGGTGGCTGGTGGGCTAGCTGCGGCCCTGTCGACAGCATCTGGCTTGTTATTGGTGATTTCAAGTTCAATTTCACACGATTTGTACAAAAACTTTATTCATAAAGACGCCAGTGAGCAGCGTGAACTGCTAGTAGCACGTATTGGCGTGTTGGTGGGGGTGGTTGCCTCGGGGATTGCAGGGCTTAATCCGCCGGGCTTTGTAGGTGAGGTGGTTGCCTTTGCGTTTGGATTAGCCGCAGCAAGTTTCTTCCCGACGATTGTGCTAGGTATATTTGATAAACGCACCAACCGCATAGGTGCTGTAGCCGGCATGATTACAGGTATTGCGTTTACGAGCGTCTATATCATCACAACCGCGCCGGGGATGATGGGTATGGATCCGTGGCTCTTTGGGATTAGCCCGCAAGGGATTGGCACAATTGGGATGCTTGTTAACTTTGCCGTGACTTATGGGGTTTCGAGAAATACACCTCCACCCTCAGCGAACATGCAAGCGTTTGTGGAAAATATTCGTTATCCACGGAGTACAAGTAGGGCGTCTGCGGGTGACTAAGGTGTGAAGATGAGCTTAGGAAAGTAGTACAGCTATCGTTTAGAGAGAGCCTCGAGGCTCTCTTTTTTTGGTTTGACTAGCAGCACCTTGTATGTGTAGTGTCATCCGCGCTTTGTAAATGCGATAGACTAAATCAACAAGCTGAGGGGAATTGTGCAAATTGCTTAGTAGTAAAGCCGGTAATTCCACAGGATCACAACCATGACAACAAAACAAACGGTAACGCGTACGCAGCGGCCACGTGACGAGCGCACTCAGGCAGATGCCCTTAAACAAGATGTCTTTAAACAACATCAACGCAACCAACTCGAGCCAAAAAAACCACTCTGGCGTAGGGCAGGTAGCTTCGTCAATGGGCTCGAGCTTGTCCTTACAGTTGTACTTGCAGTCATTGCTCTTGATATTATTCGCAGATTTGTACTGCTCGAGGCGACCGACATCACCTTTTTTCCACTGAATGGGTCGTTTCAAACCTACAATCCACTGCGCCGTATCCTAGCAGGAGAGTTACCTGGGCGCGATTTTCAGACCTATTTGGGCTTGGGCACAACCTATACCATGTACGCTGTATTCCGGCTTTTTGGCAGTGACTTGGCTGCTTCTGAAGCAGCTACACATTTACTTCATGCAAGTGGGCTAGGCTTTTCTACTTACATGCTGGCTAGACTGGCTGGACTTAGACCCTTGGTGGCGACGCTAGCGAGTTTGCTTGCGTTGGTCGCCGGACGTTACAGTTTAGGATTTACTGAATTTATTTTTTATCCTGGCAATTCTATGCTGGGCTGGCGCTCAATTCTTATTTATTTCACTGCGTTTGGACTTTTACAGGTTAGTCGCGTGCCACAGGCATGGTTGCGTGCTGTTATCTTGGGTGCTACCGCTGGCTTGCAGCACTTGTGGAGCAATGACTATGGAACCTCATCATTGTTGGTCCTTAGTTTAGGTGTGCCTGTGTGGTTACTGCCTTGTAAATCTGTGTGGCAGTTTGTGCAAAGGTATACGACCTATGTGATTGTGGCAGTCGTAGCTTTTATCACCGTTGCATTTGTACTTACAGCGGGACACGCGTGGAACTGGCTTGTCTACAATTGGCGTGACGTGCGCCATGACCAGTTTTGGTATTTTGATGGTGATAAGGTCTACGCGTTTGCAGATATTTTTGTTAACAGAGATTGGCTCGTATTTTTTGTTGGCTTAATGGCTATGTGTATTTTGCTGTTAGTGCTTGGTTGGCGGCGTCAAGATGCACGTGCTTACGCCCTTGCCTATCTTTTAGGAACAGGCTTGGTTGCGTGGTTACTGAGCACTATTGGGGGCAGTGTGAGTGTCCGCTATGCTGCGCCTACCTCGCTTGCGGCTTTAGGAGCGGCCGTCTATGTGCTGTTGTGGCTCGAGCAACTCTTGAGTAAGCAACTTCGTAACTACAGACTTCGTAGTAGCCACAGGCAGCAAGCTCAACCATCCCAGCAATCACTATCACAATCGTCTCAACAGCTTTTGCGCCGCTGGTCGCTGATTGCGCTGACAGCGGTTGTACCTATTGGGTATGCGTCGCTACTCATTAGCACACCTGCTGAACCACTAGTAAGTGAGGCCGATTTAGGGCGCCACATCTACGTTCCCGAGTTAGGCGGCTATGTTGTTGAACTCTATGCTGAAAGCGCTATTCTGGGACGGGCCATTGCTAGCGAGCTAGCCGACACACCTGCTGACGCGCGCGTGTTTTCAACTTACAGCACAGCACTAGATGTTGTTGCCGGCGCGAGCAATGCGTCCGGACACGACTATATTATTCATGCCCTAGGCAACGAGCGTGATATCTATCTCGAGGCCTTTGAAACAGCTAACCCGCACTATGTCACCACGTTAAGAGAAAGTTTTAGTTGGTGGGAAACGTGGAACCGGCGGCTTAATTGGTGGTTTTACCGGGCACTACTACCCAACTATCACCCTGTTGCTTTAACGGCTTACAATATTGTTTGGGCGCAGCGTGCTGAACCCTTAGCTGATCCTCATTGGCAGCTATCTTGTGTTGTTGAACCTGTTAGTGATGGCGTGACTCACCTAAATATTGACACGACAGCAAGCTCCTACGTTGACCTAACACCATTTTATGTTGAGGTCGATTTTGCGTATCAAGTAGATATTGATGACACAGCAGTACCTCTTATTGGCGACCGCGGTGTTCTTAATATTAGCGAACGACCCTCGGCAGCACTGACGAAGCAAACCATTGACAATGCACCTGTTGTGCCTGGGACCTTGCAACGTGAACGCACCGTCGTTGAACATTTCCCTGGACTTGTCTCAACGTTGCGTTTACAGGTTGAGCCAGCAGCGCGCAGTCAACTTACGGTGTCTGCCTGTGAAGCTACGGTTATAGGTCAGGCGCACGCCCAAGTTGATGGTGCAACCATTGATCCCAACGTATGGATGCCTACTTGGGAACGCACGTTTGAAGCAAGGCAATGGGGTGATTTAGACAACCAACCCTGGCTCAACCTTATGACCGCGGTGCCACCTAGTGAAGTTACAACAGTAGCAGATGCAGCTTCGCCAGAAGCACGTGTGAGCCGCCCTGATCCTGTATTTACGATTCGCCCCAACAGTAACTTGGGAGACCTAGAAGACGCCCAAACACTGCCTCTAGAAGCCCTACCTAATGTTGCTGATGTGCCGCCGCTCACGCGTTACTCGGTGACAACCAATCAACGTTACAGCTACGATGTAAGTCACCTCGAGCTCAATGCTAGCGAGATTGACGCCTTGGTTATTCCTGTGCGTTGCCGCTTTGTAGACCGCCGCTTGCCACGTTTAGGTGGACCCATGGTGCGCCTTTCCTGGGAAGGTGAGAACACCCTTGCCAGAGACGCCATGATGCACTTTCGTGCTAACACAGGCGACGTGTTTGTACCGCTTAGAACTGCGGCTTGGCATACCGCTGGGCAGCTTGAAAGCCTCAGTATAGAACTGGTTTATGCGCAAAATTGCAGTATCTTCTTTGCCGGTGATGTGCGCTTTTATAAGTCTAGGGAGGCATTAATTCGGGTAGCTGACCTTGACGTTCCGAACCGTCCACGGCAAGACTTGGAAGAGCTGGCAACAGGCTACTACGAAGTTACTGGTAGCGACCCTGGCATCATTTACGATGTGAGTGGGCTAGGCCTACATACAGATGATGTACACGTACTTGCTATGAGTGTGTCGTGTGAAAACCGTAACGAAGACGTATCTTTACTATTTGACGTATTTTGGCGTGATCAACAGTCGCGGTTTAGTGGCGATGCAGCGACGCAAGTTCGGGCACGTGACCAACGGGTCTACATCGACTTATTTAAAGAAGCAAGTTGGCAAGGACAACTGCAAGCATTACGAATTGACTTAGCGCGGGCAAATGCCTGTGAGCGCATTCGCGTGTCACAACTCACGTTTTATCAGAAATTTGAAGCGGGTACAGATATTTTGATGTTTTAACGCTCAAAAACTATGACTCAAAACGTGTCACAATGAAGCCATGACATCATCTTCCAACGTGGTTACATTTATAGATCAGCAGCGTGAGCGGTTTTTAGATGAACTTATGGCGCTTGTTGCCAAACCCAGTGTGAGTACCCAAGCTGCCCATAAAGCAGATGTGGGCAGTGTCGCGCAGTGGTTGGTTGAACGGCTTGGTAGCTTAGAGTTTGAGGCTGAGTTGCTCGAGCATCCTAGTGGCAATCATCCTTTAGTGTATGCCCGCTATCATGTGTCTGAAACTGCACCTACAGTACTTTTATATGGTCATTACGACGTACAACCTGCAGTCCTAGCCGACGGCTGGGACAGTGAACCCTTTGAACCCACTGTGCGCGACGGCAAATTGTACGGGCGCGGTAGTGCTGACAGTAAGGTTAACGTGTTAGCGCAGCTGGCAGCGCTCGAGGCCCTCCTTCATGAAAAGGCTCTACATGCCAATATCATTGTGGCCTTTGAGGGCGAAGAAGAATCAGGTGGGGCAACACTTGCAGGTTTTGTAAGTGAGCAACCAGAGCGCTTTACGTCCGACATCACGGTAATTTGTGATGGCAGCGTCATCGACAATGAATATCCCTCACTAGCGGTGGGTTTACGAGGTATTTTTACGTTGGAACTCACCGTCCAAGGCCCTGTTCGCGACGTTCACAGCGGTCAGTTTGGTGGCACTCTAC
>JBCCBI010000173.1:0-11034 GCA_039034155.1 Deinococcota bacterium
GGGTGATGCCTTTATCTATTTCTGCGGGAGTAGCTCAGCTGGTAGAGCACCACCTTGCCAAGGTGGATGTCGCGAGTTCGAATCTCGTCTCCCGCTCCATTACTTCCACTAAACGCATGATTCATTTAAAATTTTAATTTTAAAGTAAGCAATTTATGTTTTCTAATTGGCTTGTTAATAAATATCCATCTTGATACGTGAAACTCGTTTCAATACTATCTTTATGGAGCTTGAGTGGAAAGCTTAACTCAGAAGGATAGGTAACCTTTTGATTGCTGGCGAGTACTGCTGCATGAAGTGTGCCCAGACCACTACTTGCTTGTGAACCAATCATTACCTTTTTACCTGCCTGTCGTGCAAATTCTATCATTTTAAGAGATGTATAAACGCCAGTGCGTGCTGGTTTAATGTTAAGGATATCGAATGTGTTGAGTGTGAGCTCACGCTCGAGCGCGGCGTATGTAAAACAAGCATCATCAGCTATAATGGGCAAGATATTTGCTTCACGCAACCGCATACGTGTTTGAATATCCTGAATGGGGATAGGCTCCTCGATGTAAGCAATTCCTAAGTTAACAAGTGCATCGAGGTCGTGGGCAGCAGTTTCAGCCTCTAGAAGTTCATTTGCATCAGCATAAAGTGTAATGTCATAGTCAGATAGTTCTTGTTGTAAAGCTTGAATGAGTACGCGGTCATGAGTAGAATCGCGTCCGACTTTGATTTTGAAAACATACACGCCAGCTCGAGCAACCCTCAGTGCTTCCTGAATAGCACTCTCGATATCATCACTAATTCCTAAGATGTAACTAACTTCTATACGTGACCTAGAGCCACCAACGTGTTCAAGTAATGACTTACCTAATGTTTTGGCAGCGGCATCAGCAAGGGCTATATCAAGTGCACCTTTGGCAGCATAATTGTTAGGTAGAGTCCATAAAATATCACTAATGGTGGGAACATCGGTACAGTCCACACCTATAAGTGTAGGCGCAAGCACATCAGCAATAATTGCCTCAATTGTCTTAACAGTTTCGCCATAAATAGTTGTGCGGACAGGCGCTTCAGCTATGCCTTGGTGACCACTAGCTGTTGTAACTTGAACGAGCACGTGCTCGAGTTGACTTAAGTGTCCGTGTTTACCCCAACTCAAACTACCGCGAAGTGGCAGACGAAACGGGCGGGTTTCAATACCTGTGATTTGACTCATAAAGATGAGGCTGAAGATATGTGTATCCAGCCTGTGACGCGATTGATGACATGTTCAAGTTCAAGTTGACTTGTATCAATGTGTAATAAGCGAGAGCTGTTCAGGTTTTCACGTAAGTGTGTGAATGCCTCTTTAGCGTTGTAATTAAGGTGTTCACGCGTGATAATGCGCAATCCTGTGAGTAAGCTTTCTTCATTGTATCCAGCAGCCTCGAGCCGGGCGACTTCATAGAGGTCGAACACATCTGCCGCGCCTTCAATTGTTTGTAGGTTATTGATAAACGTATCATTTTCAAGGCGGGTGGCGCGGATGGTGTCAAAGGCATCTGCCCGAGTTGCTAAGCGTTTGAGTCGCTTTAGTGGAGGCGCGTCCAGTACAATGAAGCGGCTTTTCGGAAAGCGCTCGAGGCTGTAGCGAACCTCATCAAGACCGCGAATGTTGTCAAATATGTGGCGTTTGTCTGATGTGAGGTGCTGCTCGAGCAAGTATGCCTCAAGCGCGTGAACAACCCCTCCAGGGTACATTTCACGATACTGACGGGTGTAATCAAACCGCTCAAGGCGGTCGTGTACAGGTATAACAGACTTGCCGCTAGCGCGTTGGCAAGTGGGAATGATGATGGCGTCTGTAAGATCACGGCGATTAGGTAAAAGCTCGAGGTCGGGCAGTTGAGCTTGCACGCCAGTTAGGGTTGAACTTTTACCAACTCCGGTAAGACCAACCACAAAAATGAGACGGGCGTCGGTCATAAACGACCAACCTCAATCACGATCACCTTAACTACCATCACCTCAACAAAGTCCACCATTAACGTAAAAGTTACCACACTAACCTACAAACGAGAAGTTTTTGGTTGGGGTTTGAGGTTTAACTGGGCATCATAAAAAGATGTTGGACACTTGGTTAGATCATATTCCCACGGCTATAAACGTCACGCTGCGGAGGCAGCGGGTAAATATCCTAAAAGGGCGTTACCAAGGTGCAAAAGGCACCTTGGTTGGATATGTTGACGCGCCAAGGTCAACAGCTTGTATTGTGCGCTTAGATGACGGTAGAGACATTGCAATTAGAGCGCACGATGCAGATTTTTATTAATCCTCAAGGTCTGGTTAGATAATCAGTATTGACGTCTGACATTAAGAATTTAAAACGCGTCCCTAGCACGAATGAGTTGATTGAGATCAGCAATGCGCTCGAGCCAACTCAGCGTAAGGGGTACAAGCAGACTGTCTTCAGCATAGAGCATATCTGTGTGCGTCCCTGGTGCAATATAAGTGACAATTGGTGCTCCAAAGCGCGTGTTGATATAGGCTGAAAACTCGTCCAAGCTAGGCATAAGCCCACGCTGTGCGCCAACGGCTAAGGTGACGATGGGAACCTCAGCAGTGGGTACAAAGCTGTCGGTGTCATCTAGGGTAATGTCTAGCAGGACAATATCAAGTGCTAAGCGTAGCGGGAAGTACCACTCGCGCGAGCCTGTGTCTGGACTTAAAGTACTGGCAATGTAATCATCAATATTGGTGAGTTCACGTTTGGGATCGCCACGCTCCCATGAGACTTGCAAGGCGTCATCAGCTACACCACTGACGGTGCTCGAGTAAACTCCTGCGCCTCCCTCGAGCAAAACCGGTACAATATTGCCACTAAAGGTTGCGTCCACCGAGCGCCCCATAGAATTACTAAAAATAGGTGAGTAAGTGTAGTTATCATCGCCTTGGGTGCCAACATAGGCACGGTTGGTGATGGGAAAGTCGGCAAATGGCGATAAGTCCTTGGGATCAAAGCGGGCGAGGAGGAAGGCTACTTCGTCACGCCTACTTACTCTAGCAACATCTCGTAAAAACGGCGCGGCACTACCTGACTCGAGCTCCTCGCGGCTAGGCACAAGTTCAATAGGCCCAAGCGAGATGTTGCTGGTAGGTCTACCAAACCCGCCGGTACGACCAAGGGCGCCATCTAGCAAAAAAAGCCCGTCAATAAACTGATAGCCAGGTACTATAAAGTTAGGATCATCGCTAAAGTCAAACGCACTGTACAAACTAACAATACTGCCGCCAAGCGAATGCCCACCAAGTACAACTGTATCCGTAATGCTGCGCGCGTGCCTGATGATGGCATGGAGGTCGTGTAGGTGAACGTCTATGCCCCAATAGCCTACAAAATCATAGTCCATAGGATCTAGAGGCATAAAGCCGCCCTCTTGACCAAAGTTTGTGATGTAGTAATCGTAGGCAAGTTGAGGGTTTCTACTTGCAAACGCGTCTGTAAATACCTGCCGGTCTTCAAGTAAGTTTGAACGGCGGTCCTGCGCCCAGACCTCGAGCCCAGGTTGAGCAGCAACCAGCTTGCGCGCATAGTTGTCAAACGTCATTGCGCCTGAAAGTAGTCCTGGCACCAGCACCAGAATTTCATCGGGTTGTTGAGCGTCGGCATAGTAGCGCACAAAGGGGCTTTGATTGTACTGCGGTGGCGTGTGAGACTCCGGATACCCCGCCAGGGTGATGTAGCTTGTAAGCACGCGCTCGGGTTGAATGCGGTAGCTAACATCCGGCACAATTGGATCGCGCTTAAGCGTGGGGATAGGTAAACAAGACGGCAAAAGCACAACGAGACACACGAGGCTGATAAGTTTTGAGGTAGCTTTTAACGTCATAAATGTAGTGTAGCAGACCTATGTCAAGCAAAAATTGATGAGATGTGAAGGTCGTTACTAAACGCTGTGAGCCGAGATGCGCCTGAGATCTGCGCCTGTAAATTTATCCTCAAAGTATTTGGTACATATCAGTAGAGATGGCCTAGACAGCGGTTATAACTATATTTGTGTTGTCGAAACCCTCTGTGACAAAACAATTTAAGGTAGCTTCTATCAAGACATTGTCTTAACACATCATGAACATTAGCTAAAAACGGTGAGGATAGAGCATGTTACAGATAGTTACGATGACGCCATCAAGTTTCAACTGAGGTTGATAAGTCAAAGTACTCGCGCCAAGATAAAATTCTGCCATCACTATTTAGCTCGGCAATGATGGCATCGGGTGTTGTGCCGGTGAGGCCGTCACTACGGCGGGTAATAGTCCAGTCCCACTCCACAGCTAAACGTGTGCCATCTGCAGTTGCAAAGATATTTTTAATGTCAATAACAAGGTCGCAGTAGTCGCGGTGAAGTTTAGTCATTTCAGCAGCCAACTCGCTAATTTTCCATGCGCCTGCAGGGGAGACCAAAATACCTTCGGGGTGCCAATCGTCCAAGGCTAACTCGAGGTTATTTTGTTCCCAAGCTCGAGCTTGTCGTAATACCAGTTCACGTAACAACGTACTTGCGTCACTCTTCTGATTGGGTCGCGCAGTTTGGTAAGGAGTAACTTGCTGGGATTTGGTCATACAACTCCATTCGGGTAAACAAAAAAACAAGCCACCCGTAGGTGACTTGTCAAACATCTAAATAAGCTTAATTACTCGAAACGAATGTTACGCTCGTCTTCTAAGCCAAACGCGTGCATTTTTTCACGGTCGGCAAGCAAGTCAACACTGTCACCAGCTTGTACGTGAGAGTGTGCGTCAATACGCGCAACCAAACTTTGGTCACCAGCAACAGACGCAATAATTACGGTTTCTGCACCCAAAGGCTCAACAACTTCCACGGTAGCTTTAATGACGTTATCGCCTTCTGGAATACTGGTGTTGCCGCGAATACCAAGGTCCTCTGGACGAACGCCAAAGTATACCTTTTTGCCATTGTGAGCAGCTAGCTTACTGGTGAGTTCAGCATCTGGCACAACGTCGAAACTGCCGTCGGGACCTTTAACGTGCTCGCCGTCGACGTTCCCTACCAAGAAGTTCATTGCAGGTGACCCCATGAACCCACCAACAAACTTATTAACAGGTTTTTCGTAGAGGTTAATTGGCGTATCTACTTGTTGAACAAGTCCGTCTTTCATGACCACAATGCGCGTACCCATGGTCATAGCTTCCACTTGGTCGTGAGTCACGTAAACCGTAGTAACACCCAAACGGCGGTGCAATTTAGAAATAGACGCACGCATTTCTACGCGCAGTTTGGCGTCAAGGTTAGAAAGTGGCTCGTCCATGAGGAATACTTTTGGCTCACGAACAATGGCACGTCCAAGCGCGACCCGCTGACGTTGACCCCCAGAAAGTTCGCGGGGACGGCGCTGCAACAGGTGCTCAATCTGTAAGATGCCAGCAGCTTCTTTGACCCGCTCAGCAATTTCGTTTTTAGGTGTTTTGCGTAGGCGCAAGCCAAACGACATATTTTGCTCAACGTTCATGTGGGGATAAAGCGCATAGTTTTGGAACACCATGGCAATGTCGCGGTCTTTAGGTGGCATGTCGTTCACAACGGTGTCACCAATGCGCAAGGTGCCGTCGGAGATTTCCTCGAGCCCAGCAATCATCCGTAAGGTTGTCGTTTTACCGCAACCAGACGGACCCACAAACACCATAAACTCTGAATCAGTAATATTGAGGTTGAAATCCTGTACAGCTGTCACATTACCAAATCGCTTGTACACGTGGTCAAGCACTACTTCTGCCACCGCAGACCTCCTAAAGTTTGGGAACTAGTCGTATTGTAACGCTTGCTACCGGTAAATACAAAGACGAGGTACAAGCGGTACTTGCCTGACATGTTACTGCATAACAAGCACGGATCGAAACAATACGTTGATGACATTCGCTAGGTCATTCATAGATGCCAAGTCATTCGTAAAATAGTTCACGTTGTCTTAATGATAGACACTGCAACTATACCGCGATTGTCTGCGTTGATGCAACTTTGCCATAGTACTGTTTAGTGACTATGAAGCCTCAGCCCGATATGTCTTTCATAAGGTATTAAGTGAGTTGTCACAAGCACGGAAACTAATGTTAGAGGATGCTGGCTTTTTAGCAGTTCCAGGATCGGCCCCACACACTGAGCGGGTCGATTTCTACTCCCTAGGTTCCACGAGTGACTGCCTGTGGCAGTCACTCGTGGAAATGCTATTTTGTAGTACATCTTGTTCAAAATCAAAGGTATTGTGGCACTGTTTGTTTCATACGCTGTGGCAAAACTCTGTATGCTCTAGATTGATGCTTTTGCCTAATCCCTAGGAGAGGTATGTACAACATACGCTCATCAAATATTGTAAAAATCTAAATCAAAAAAATATAGCTAATACTAAAGTGATGTTTTGATGTCGCTTTGTGGCATCAAAATCGCTCGTGAGAGCGCACCCTTAGACGATTCAGATTATGACATCCAAGAGTCAATTTAGTATAATATTTATTATCATGATGCACGCCTAACGTTGAGGCATACACTAAAAAGACCCCGCCTTGATACGTGCAGGGTCTTGAATATTTAAATTTGGTGTGCAAACTAGATGGGTTATGCTGCAGCTTTGTCGCGTTTGCGCAGACTGGGATTAAGCACGCGTTTGCGCAAGCGAATAGCTGAAGGGGTAACCTCGAGCAACTCGTCATCTGTGATGTATTCAAGGGCTTCCTCGAGCGACAACTTTTTAGCTGGCGTAAGCACCATGTTGTCATCACTCCCCGACGCGCGCACGTTGGTGAGTTTTTTGTTTTTGTTTACGTTTATGTTCAGGTCGCCCGCGCGGGCGTTGGCACCCACAATCATGCCCACGTAGACCTGCGTGCCGGGATCAATAAAAAAGCTACCTCTATCTTGTAACTTAAAAATGCTGTAGGCAAACGCTTCGCCAGCTTCCATCGCAACTAAAGAGCCGTTTTGACGGGTTTTAAGTTCGCCACTAAACGGTTTATAGCTGTCAAAAACGGTATTCAGCAGACCTTCCCCTTGAGTCATGGACAAAAACTGGCTGCGGTAGCCAAATAGCGCCCGGCTGGGAATCACAAATTCCAACTTGGCGCGACCACCTTCTTGAGCCATGTTCACCATTTCACCCTTACGGCTCGAGAGCGACTCCATGACATTGCCCATGCTGCTTTCAGGCACATCGGCAATAACTTGCTCATAAGGTTCGTGACGTTTGCCATCAATTTGTTTGAGGATGACTTCGGGTCGAGACACGCTAAACTCATAACCTTCGCGGCGCATTTGCTCAATGAGTACAGATAAGTGCAACTCACCACGCCCGGACACGCGGTACTGCTCATTACCTAAATCTTCAAGCTTAAGGGCGACGTTCGTAAGCAGTTCGCGCTCGAGCCGTCCTTTAATATGTGTTGAGGTTACGTATTTACCCTCTTTACCTGCAAAAGGACTGCTGTTGGGGCTAAAGTTCACGCTTACTGTAGGTTCGTCAATATTTATAACAGGTAGGGCGTCAGGTGCATCTGGATGTGCTAGGGTATCGCCAATTTGCACGTCGTTGAGGCCGCTTAAAAGCACAATATCACCAGCTTGAACTTCGTCAACCTCAACTTGCTCTAGCCCCAAGTGAGTGTAGGTTTTGGTGATACGCCCACGCGCCTCACTACTGTCGCGGTGTATGTGAACAATCGTGTCGTTCTTCTTGAGTTTGCCGCGCCGTACCCGCCCAATAGCGAGTCTGCCCAAGTAGTCTGAGTAGTCGAGGTTGGCAACCTGAAATTGAAACGGTGCGTCTAGGTCGATGTCGGGTGCGGGAATGTGCTCGAGCATTACCTCAAACAAGGCGCTCAAATCATCTTTAGGTTGGTCAAGCTCAATCCACGCGCGACCTTCTTTGGCAACAGCGTAGACAATTGGAAAGTCAAGTTGCTCGTCGCTAGCGCCTAGTTCGACCATCAAGTCAAACGTGAGGTCCACAACTTCGTCTGGGCGACCGTCTCTGCGGTCAATCTTGTTAATGACCACAATGGGTTTAAGCCCCAACGACAGGGCTTTGTTGAGCACAAACCGGGTTTGCGGCATGGGACCTTCAGCAGCATCCACCAGCACCAGTACGCCGTCTACCATGCCGAGGGCGCGTTCAACCTCGCCGCCAAAATCTGCGTGTCCGGGAGTATCTACCAGATTGATTTTGACGCCGTTCCAATTCAGCGCAGTGTTTTTCGCCAAAATAGTGATGCCGCGCTCGCGTTCAATGGCGTTAGAATCCATGACCCGCTCAGCAACTTCTTGATTCTCTCTGAAGGTTTTAGATTGGCGTAAAAGCCCGTCGACCAGGGTTGTTTTACCGTGGTCAACGTGGGCGATGATGGCGATATTGCGGTAGTCCATAGCGTATGTCCTTTGATTACAATTGATTACAGTGTTTGTCAAGATGGCACAGCAAGGGGCATTAACGCCAAGGTTTGTGTCACAGTGCTTGCGTCACAATACTTGCCTCAGAGTGCTTGCGTGTGCATGCGAATTAGATAAAGTGGGATGGCGTATCAGCCTGAGAATGACATCCTCGAGCTGACCGTTTTAGTACACATTTGAATCGTACGTGCTCGAGCGAACACAAATCACGTACCAGCACAGATTATACGCGTTGCCGTGATAAAAGCCTGCCAGATGACTGACACAGATTAATGATGCCCTGTAGAAGACTTTTTGACAAGATGCTTGCCTACGATAATGGAGTTAAGTACCTCCTATCTGGAAACCACAGTTTTCGTGACATGCGTTTAGCGGTTAAGGATGGGCGCTGCTGAGTTTAATAAACGCCACTTTTCAACTTGGAGGTACTTAGTTGGATAAGCTGATGCGTTTATGAGCAAAAGTTTTGTGAGATAGCTATGGCAAGGTATTAACGGATGATTCTATGGGTAAAAAGAAAAAATAATACTATACTTTGATACTGCATCAATACATTTTTAGAACTTCCATCTGAATACCTAAACGCAAACAAAAAAAGACCCTGAACACTAAAGCATCAGGGTCGTGGCCAATTCTATCGAGTCTGTGGTCAATTCTATCGAGCAGTGTTGATAAGCTGGTTAACAGGCTACAAGCCAACCTCACCACAGGCCACAATGACATCTAACTGCTGATCTGACAGGTGAATGTTGAGGTAGTGATCGCCGCTGATGATGTTGTCAAAGGGCACGGGAGTGACAGTGGTACTGAATCCGCTAGCACCATTGACGTTCTCGAGCGGCACGACAATATCCCCACCAGACCCACAGTTACCTGCATGAAAGTGAGCTGGGTGACTGCCGCCTACAGGTGTTCCTTGCAGCGCAATGGTCACAACCGTGAAGCCGTTCCCATAATCTGAAAGGAGTACCGACCCGGTCACGCCAGAATTGTTAAAACTACCCACCGGGTAGCGTACGCTGCGGCTTGCCCGGTTGACATAGGTGCCGCTCAGCGCGTTTGCATTCGTACTAGCCACAGGTGCAGGGGTGCTGCCTACGGTCACAGACCTAGGAACAAGCACGCTGTCAATAACATGAATAACGCCGTTGCTAGCTTGCAAGTTGACCTCTAACACAGAAGCATCGCCCACGCCGGCGTTGGTGATGGGTAGGGTGCTACCCTCGAGCGTCGTAAAAAACTGAATATCTGTGGTAATGCGGTCTGTGGTGAACAAGCCTGGCACCACGTGGTATTGCAGCAGCGTGCCAAGCTGGCTGCGGCTTGCCAAAATAGCGCTCAACTGAGTTTGCGGCAGCATGTCAAACGCGTCGTTGGTAGGTGCAAAAATAGTGAACGGGCCGGGACCACTTAAAGCCTCAACTAGGCCTGCTTCTTCTATAGCAGTGACCAAAGTGCTAAAGCGGGCGTCGCTTTGGGCTAGCTCGAGCACAGTCTGGGCGCTTGCTTGGGGAACAATAAGGGCAATCAGTCCAATAAATGTGATAATTATTTGCTTCACAGGAAGCCTCCTCTAAATCCTCTTAGTCAAAACTTATCGTAGCATATGCGTCTAGTGCAGGGTTTTACGTTCAAATTTAGATAACCGCTGAGCTTAGCAAGCAGGCATGTACCTGTCTATCGTATATAACCTGGTTGATGTTATCAACAATGCAATCAAGCTACTTTGAAACTAGGCATGGAAGGTGAAAGTATCAGTTTGATGTTTCCTAGACGCAACCGTAGCCATTAGTATCCTTAATTGAGTCACATTGGATTGAGGTACATTGTGGTTGACGACATCAAGATCAAGTGGTCGATGACATCAAGTTGTGTAAAGTGTGTTGTATAGGTTTGCTAGAAAGGCGCTGATACTTACAGAGCGCAATTTGTATCAACACTTACAATGATAACTAGCAGACAGACCTCTGTTAATTGCGTGCTAGGCTCATAATATACGCCGTTCACAAGCTAAGTGTGGCGGTTAACGTTCATTGCTGGAGGAAACATTCAACATGCTAAAAATGTACACAACAAGCTGGTGTAGTGATTGCGTCATTACCAAGCAAGTGCTTACCAAACGCGGCATTGCCTTTGAAGAAATTAATATTGAGGCGGTGCCTGAGGCCGCTGACTACGTTATGAGCATTAACGGCGGTAGGCGCAGCGTGCCAACACTCGAGTATGCAGGTCACGCAGCAAGCTTATCTGGCTTTAGCCGGGCCAAGTTAGATGCGTTTTTGAATGATGCAGGGTTAAACGGTGCCGTGCCGCAAGGTACTTCACCTGACGCTGTTGGAGCTTCCTCCTGAGCAAGTCCCAATCGACAAGTTTAGAACCACTAGGCTTTGATGGCATCTCGCCCCAGTCCCTAGAAGATAAAGCTAGTGCTGTGCACGCCATGTTTGAAGCGCTGGCAGCACGCTACGACTTGGTTAACGACGTGCTCAGCTTGGGAATTCACCGGGCGTGGCGTCGAGAAGCTACCCATGAAGCTTTGGCTGGTGGTGCTAGCCGCGTGCTAGATGTTGCTACGGGCACAGCAGATGTGGCGATTGAACTCAAACAATAC
>JBCCBI010000174.1:0-11012 GCA_039034155.1 Deinococcota bacterium
CAACTGGTCTCGAGCTTGAAGATAAAACTCAACTGATATAACAGCACCATCACCCTTTGAACACGCCTATGTCAGAGATACTTCCCTTACCCCAGCTCAATAGCGACGCCAGTGCGCCCCTTTATAACCAACTCAAACTTTGGTTTATCGACCAAATTCGGGCAGGTTACTGGCAAGATGAGGCATTACCCTCCGAACGGTTACTGAGTGAACGCCTCAACATTTCGCGGGCAACCGTGCGGCAAGCTATCGACAGCCTCGAGCGGGACGGTTGGGTTACCAAACATCACGGCAAAGGCACGTTTGTGGCACCTGTCAAGGTGGAGCAGTCGCTAGGCCGCTTGCGGGGATTTTCAGAAAATATGCGTCAGGCAGGGCTTAGTCCAAGTTCTGAAGTTATTAGCAAAGAGCTTATTGAGCCGGATGAGCAGCTCTCAAAAAAACTCGCCTTAAACCCCGGCGCAGTAGTGGCGGTGATTACTCGCTTGCGCCTTGCAGACGGGCAAGCGTTGATGCTCGAGCGCAGCCACATCAACTACAGCCTCACGCCCAAGTTGCTCGAGCACGACTTTGAACAGTCGCTTTATGACATCCTCACACAAACCTACCGATTGCACTTAACCCAAGGTGATGAAAGTGTGGAGGTTGTGAGTGCCACGCAAGATACTGCCCAACATTTAGGTATTCAGGTAGATGCGCCGCTACTTTACACGCAGCGTTTGGTCATGAATGAACGGGGCATTCCGGTGGAGTATGCTGAGCGTTTTGCTCGAGCAGATCGTTGCAAATTTACGGTGTCGTTTGCAGGTGAGCAGGCTGATTTTGCCGTCAAAGACGCCTTAACTGATACTAACAGCACGTAAAACTATCTTTTGATAGATGACAGCATCACTAATCACATGGTTAACGGCATCCGCAAAAAGACTTGCCATTTGAGGGTGTAATGACTATGCTGGTACGTACCAGTTAGTGGTTAGATCTAAACTTTTGATGTAGCTCGAGTTCGTACATCAATATCTCCATCACAGTGCTGATGTCGCATCATCAAGTTGCTCATTTCGTTTTAGATGTGAACTTACTACCCCTGTTTGGAAGGATATGTTTATGCCCTCAACACCAGTAGATACAGATGTCGCCCTAAGTTACCTCGACCAAGCTGAAGCTATGCTCAAGCGCGTGCGCGACACGCAACTTGACGCCATTCGTCAAGCTGCACAGTGGTGTGCAGATGCCATGCTCCAGGGCGGCCTCGTTCACCTATTTGGCTCCGGTCACTCGCGCATGGCGGTAGAAGAAATTTTTCCGCGCTACGGTAGTTTTCCCGGGTTTCACCCCATTGTCGAACTGTCGCTCAGTAATCACACCCAAGTTGTCGGTGCCAATGGGCAACGCCAAGCCATGTGGATTGAGCGGCAAGAGGGCTTTGCAGAGCCCATCCTCAACAACTTTATCTTTCGTGACTACGACGTGATGATGGTCTTTTCGACCTCGGGCAATAAAGGTGTCGTGATTGACATGGCGCTGGGCGCACAGGCACGCGGCATGAAGGTCATTGCAGTGCTAGCCGCTGAATATGCCAAGGTGCTTGCCAGCGAGCATTCATCTGGCAAAAAGTTGGTAGAGGTTGCCGACCTCGTTATTGACAACTGCGCCTTGCCCGGTGATTCAATGGTGGACGTTCCAGGCGTAGACGTAAAAGTGGGTCCGGGGTCAACCATCGGCAACACTGCTGTGGTGAATTGCCTCAAAGTCTTAGTTGCTGAGAAACTTGCTGCTGCTGGGCAGATGCCACTGGTCCTGGCCAGTAGTTATGAAATGGGTGCGGATGCGTCTAAAACTCGTTTTGAAGAGGCTTACAACGACTACCGCGAGCGGGTCAAAGTGGTTTACGGTGGCTAGCTGATGGCGTCATCGGATTTGCTTAAGGGCAAAACGGCACTCATCACAGGGGCGTCGGGCATTGCGGCGGCGACGGCTAAGCGGTTTTGCGAGGAGGGTGCTCAAGTTGCGGTCATTGACCGTTCGGTGGAAGCACTACAAACCTTACAACAAGACTTAGCTGAGGTGGTTGCGCTCGAGGGCGACCTCACCGATAGTAGTACCTGTAGCCGCTTGGTCAGTGAGGCACAAACTCAGTTAGGACACTTAGATATTGCCGTCAATGTCGTTGGCATTTCCGCCCGCCGTTTTGGTGACGGCCTCGTTCACGAAGCTACCGACGAAGGCTTTGACACTGCTATGACAGTGAACGTCAAAACAACCTTTATGGTCTGCCGCGAAGTGGTAAAACACATGCTTGCTCGAGGTAGTGGTCAAGGTGGTGGCAGCATCATCAATACATCCTCCGTAGTTGCTTACGCACCCAATGCTGAGCACTTTGGCACCCACGCATACGCAGCATCCAAAGCTGCCATCATCGGTCTAAGTAATGCGATGGCGAGTAGCTACGCTGCGCACGGGATTCGCGTGAACACACTTGCGCCAGGGCTTATTCGCACGCCCATGAGCAAACGCGCCCAAGCAGATGAGGGCGTCCTTGCGTACATGAAACGCCGTCAACCGCTAACTGGTGACTTGGGTGAACCGGAAGATGTGGCGGGTGCAGCTGTCTTTTTAGCGTCTGACTTGAGCCGTTTTGTAACCGGTGAGGTGCTCGAGGTTGCTGGTGGCTGGCGTGTATCAGGTTAATGTTCAGCTCAAAAAGGTGAAACGATGACAGCAGATAAAACAACCTTAAACTACACAGCGAGCGTACCCATCTTAGATAGTTGTGATGTGCTGGTGATTGGCGGTGGCTCAGCAGGTTCATCAGCAGCCGTTGCCGCCGCAGGTACGGGTGCCAAGGTTATTTTAGTTGAGCGCTACGGCTTTTTGGGCGGTACCGGCGCGATGGTGCTGGACACGTTTTACGGCTTTTTTACACCGCAAGTGGAGCGCAAAGTTGTGGGCGGCATTCCTGACCGCGTTATTGACATCCTCAAAGCACGCAATGTACTCATCAAACGGCCCAATACCTATGGCGCGGGCGCGGGTTACACCTACGACCCAGAAAGTCTCAAAGCAGTGTGGGATGAGCTGGTGCAAGATGCGGGCGTTCACTTGTTGTTGCACAGTTATTTTGTGGATGCACTTACGGATGGTGCTCGAGTTACTGGAGCGCTCATCGGCACCAAACAAGGGCTCAAAGCTATTCACGCCAAGACCGTGGTGGATGCCTCTGGCGATGCCGATGTGGTCGCGAGGGCAGGCGGACCTTTTGAAGATGCTGGCGCGATGGGCACCGCGCAGTCGCTCACAACCACCTTCAAGATGATTAATGTGGACGTTGAGGCTGCCAAAGCATTCCCCAAAAAAGAGATGTGGCAAAAAATGGCTGATGCCTCTGCCAGCGGCGACTACAACCTCCCGCGTAAAGAAGGCAGTTCGCACATCACCCCTCATGAGGGCGTCATGGTCACCAACATGACCCGAGTTGCTGGCGTTGACCCGACCGACCCAGCTGCGCTTGCCAAAGCTGAACAAGAAGGCCGCAAACAAGCCTTTGAATACGCGCGCTTTTTGCATGACCAAGTGCCGGGCTACGAGCATTCAATTTTGGGCGGGTTGTCCATTCAGATTGGCGTGCGCGAAAGCCGCCGCGTGCGCGGGGAGTATTGGCTTACGCGAGAAGACGTACTAGCTGCCCGCAAGTTTGATGATGCCATCGCCCAGTGCGGCGCGCCCATTGAAGAACACCACGCAGGTGGCGACACCCGCTGGGAATACTTGCCAGCCGGTGAAACCTATGACATCCCATTTCGTTGCTTAGTGCCACAAGGTTTAATAAGTTTGGTTGTGGCTGGGCGCTGCTTGTCTGCTTCCCACGACGCACACGCGTCCGTTCGATCAATTGGGCAATGTTTGGCGATGGGGCAAGCGGCAGGGCTGGCGGCGGCCCTTAGCAGTCAGCAGAATTGTGCGGATGTACGTGATTTAGATACAGATGTGTTGCGAACCCAACTCAAAGACCTTGGCGCAGTTTTGTGAGCATCATCCGTACAGTGTTGGGAGATATTGACCCCAATGAGCTTGGTTTTACTCTGGGTCACGAGCATCTCATTGGCCATCCGCCAGAAGAATTTGCTGAAGATGACCTCACCCTGGACTCTGAAGATGCTGCTATTCGTGAGCTAGAGAGTCTCAACAAAGCAGGTGGCCGCGCGCTCATCGAGATGTCTACGGTGGACTACGCCCGTGATGTTCATGCGCTAGCAGGTATTTCTAAAGCAGCCAATGTCCACATTGTCGCGGCAACGGGGTTTAACAAAGCCAAATTTGCAGATCGTTACAGCAGCAAGTTGAGTGAAGATGCGCTAACTGAATGGATGATTCAGGACGTGACGGTGGGTATTACTGAACCGCCGAGCTTTGTAAGTGATGCTACTCAAACGGCATCACAAGTGGTTAAAGCGGGCTTACTAAAAGGTGCGACTAGCCTCAACGAGCCAACTGAAGCTGAGCAAAAAGTGTTGCGAGCCGTGGCGAGGTCACATCAAGTAACCGGTGCACCCGTGAGCACGCACACAGAAAAAGCAACCTGGGCGCTCGAGCAAGCCACATTTTTAATTGACCATGGCGCGAGCGCCAACAAACTCCTCATCGGTCACTTGGATTTCCGACCAGACTTAGATTTTCTTGCTGAGGTTGCTAGCCTCGGCGTATACATTGGGCTAGACCAGTTTAGCAAAGCTAAATACCTAGCAGATGAGGCTCGAGTTGATTTAGTCGTAGGCCTTCTAGAACGTGGTTACAGCAACGTGCTACTTTCTGGTGACATGGCGCGGCATTCGTATTGGGAAGTGTTTGGTGGGCCGGGACTGGCGCACATTCCTACCAAGATTGTGCCGATGTTGAAGGCTGCGGGGGTAGGTAAGGAAACGCTCGAGCAACTGTTCATCTACAACCCTCGCAACTTGCTGCAATTCACGCCTATCACGTAGACATCAGCAAATAGAAATCAGTTGATGATTTTCTACACCTGTCACATGGTGAAGTGATAGCATAAATTCATCAGACAGAGTGTACTAGCTTCAGATTCTCTGTAGCTTGATGGCGCAAGATTTGTTGCCGACAAGATTGTCTACATTAGACATTAGCTTTATGTCGTCATCACACTTGAATAAAACAGGGATAACATCAGCTTCGTTACAACATCAGTCAAGGAGGTTGGATGCTCGAGGCAAACCACATCACAAAGTCTTACGGTGCCGTTCAAGCACTGACAGACGGGCATCTGCAAGTTAATTCAGGTGAGGTTTTAGCACTGCTTGGTGCCAACGGCAGCGGCAAAAGCACGCTTGGCAAAGTCATCACGGGTGTGGTTGCACCGACCTCCGGTGAGCTTAGGTTAGACGGTCAGCCTGTCAGTTTTGCCTCACCCTACGCTGCGCGGCAGCAGGGCATCACGGCGGTCTATCAAGAACTCAGCCTCATCCCAGACATGACGGTTGCCGAAAACATCTTTTTAGGGCACGAACCGCTTGGCGCACTGGGGCAGGTGCGTTCCAAGGTGATGAAGCAGGATGCTGAGGGGTTGCTCGAGCTATTCACAGGCACCATTCACGCAACGCCAGACGACTTAGTGATGAACTTAAGTCCAAGTGAACGGCAAGTCGTCGAAATCCTTAAAGCCATAAGCCAAAAGCCGCGCCTGCTTATTTTGGATGAAGCCACCGCCAGCCTCGATTCGCAGCAAGTGGACAGATTGTTTGAGCTTGTGACGCGGTGGAAGTCTGAGGGCATGGCGATTATCACCGTCACGCACAGGATGGACGAAATTTTTCGCATTGCTGATCGCGCTGTGGTTTTACGCAACGGTGACACGGTTGGTAGCGTCGCCATCACTGATACAGATGAAACTAGCCTCGTCACCATGATGATTGGTGATGCTGCTGCACCCGAACGGGCAAGTAGGACAAATCTCGGTGACATCAGGTTAAACGTGCGTGAACTTACGACACGTCAACTTGATGGCATCAATCTAAGTGTGCGTGCAGGCGAACTCCTCGGTCTGGGCGGCTTGCAAGGGCAAGGACAAGAAGATGTGCTGAGTGCGCTGTTTGGTGCGTTGCCGTTTACGGGGGAGGTCGTGCTCCAGGATGATGCCGTTCACTTCAACCATCCCAAAGAGGCTATGAATGCTGGTCTAGCCTACGTTCCAGGCGATAGAGGCAACGAAGGTTTGTTGATGATTCGCAGCATCTTAGAAAACTTGCAGTTGCCGTCGTGGACGAAATATGGCTGGCCAATTCAACAATCTAATGCATGGCAAGATGGCGCTAACGTGGCTGACCAACTCAGCCTCAAAATGGATTCTCTGGCAGCACCTGTGAGCAGTTTGAGCGGTGGCAACGCGCAAAAAGTGGTGATTGGCAAGTGGCTTTTACGCAAGCCTAAGGTGCTTTTGCTCAACGACCCAACGAAGGGTATTGATGTTGGTTCTAAAGCCGAGTTTTACGCGCTGCTCAACCAGTTACGTCAGGAAGGAACAGCCATTTTGTTTTACAGTAGCGACGACGAAGAACTTTTGGGCTTGTGTGACCGCGTGCTGGTCTTACAAGACGGCCGCGTGAGTGCGGAACTTGCTGGGGAAATGTTAACGAGAGCAGGTCTTGTTGCTGCCAGCATGGGCTCAGAGGTTGCCGCGTGAGGTGGACGTTCCAAGACTTATCGGTTGATGTTGATATGACGTATGTAAATCAGCACAAGGTGTGGCTCGAAGACGTTCCTCCAGCAGATAAGCTACAAAACCATCAACTAGATAAACTAGATATTCGCAAAGATATTGACGACATGCTGACATTAGACACATTGGATAAGTCAACGCTCACAAGAGTGCCACTACCCAAACTAGCAGCACATCACTTGATGGTGACACCTAATCGTTGTGTGATGCCATCAACTAGTACCTACAAATGCTGTGTTGGAGTTCTAAGCTGATGTGGCAGCGCTTCCTTAGGAAAAATCCTTATCTTTTTGCACTGCTTTTGTTGGTTGTTTTGATAGTTATTAATGCCAACTTGCAGAGCAACTTTTTTTCGCTCAGAGCTATCAACGGCAACTTCCGTGTGCTGTTGCCGCTTATGCTTTTGGCGGTGGGTCAAAGCATCGTGATTATTGGCGGCGGCATCGACTTATCGGTAGGCGCTATCGTCTCACTTGTCAATGTCATTTTAGTCACCCGAATTAGCCCGGAATCTGGCGTGTTAGGTGTGAGTTTTGCGATTTTGCTAGGTTGTGCTGGCGGGATGTTGGCAGGTGCACTCAACGGACTTTGTGTGGCACTTTTGCGGTTGCAGCCTATTGTGACAACGTATGCCACTAGTTTTGTATTTTCGGGCTTGGCACTACTCATTTTGCCGCGTCCTGGGGGGCAGTTGCCCAGGGCAATGACCCGTTTCTACCGCTCAACACCGCTCAATATTCCTGTGGCAGTGTACGTCATCATCATCTTGTTACTCATCTGGGGGCTCCTGCGAGGGAGTCGTTACGGACAGTATTTATTTGCCACCGGAAGTCAAGCAGATGCTGCTTACACTACGGGTATTCCCGTTTTGCGTGTGAAGTTTGCGAGTTATGTGGTGGCGGGTTTGTTTGCTGCGCTGGCAGCGTTAGCCTTAACTTTAGGGATTGGCAGTGGTAACGCGCGCATTGGTGATGCGATGACGCTCGAGTCCATCGTCGCGGTTGTGCTTGGCGGTACCCGTTTACGTGGCGGTCAAGGTGGTGTGGCGGGTGCCATCATCGGCGTGGCTATTTTAGGCATCATCCGCAACCTCATTTCCTTTGCAGATGTGCCTACGTGGTATCAAACCTTGGTGAATGCCAGCATTATTGTGCTCGCACTGGCTGGACCAGGCGCGTGGCAGCTTGTTGTGCGTCAGTTTGGTAAGCAGCGCCAGCTTAGGAGACCCGCATGACAACCTCATCACCCAAGCAAACTCGAAGCAGATTGAGGCGGATTGCACCTAGCCCACCACTTATTGCGTTACTTTTAGCCATTGGCTTGTTTTTTCTTGGTGGCGTGATTCGCCCGGGGTTTGTCAACGTCAACCAAGCGGTGAACATCTTACGGCTTGCGTCGCTGTTGGGGATTGTGGCGGCTGGGCAAACGCTCGTTATTATCAGCGGTGGTGAAGGCATTGACCTCTCAGTAGGCTCGGTGGTGACGTTGGGCGCTATTTTGACGTTTCGCTTTTCTAACGGCAGCAATTGGCTTTTGATTGTTGGGCTTGTTGTGGCGCTACTGGCAGGTGCGCTGGTTGGTTTGGTGAACGGCGTGGGCATTGTGGGTTTGCGCATTCCACCCTTGGTGATGACGTTGGGCATGGCGGGCGTGGTAGAGGGCATTGTGCTTGTTGTGACGCAAGGTGCCGTACAAGGGGGGACGCCGCCGCTCTTAGCTGGGCTTATTTCAAGCAATGTCTTGGGGATTCCGGGGAGTGCGTACCTGTGGGCAGGTGTGGCTGTGGGTATGTGGCTGTTGCTCGAGCGCAGCACCTACGGCAAGCACTTATTCGCCATTGGCGTGAACCGCCAAACAGCACGGCTTTCCGGCGTGCGCGTGCCACGGGTTGTCCTCATCACCTATACCTTAAGTGGGATGCTCGCTGCACTCGGTGGATTTTGTCTGTTGGGATTTACGCAGCGGGTATTTTTAAGCCTGGGCGTGCCATATTTGTTCCCGAGCATTGCCGCTGTGGTGGTAGGTGGGACAGTGTTAGCTGGGGGCAAAGGTAGCTACTGGGGCACAATGGCCGGCGCGTTGGTGCTTACCCTTATCAACAGTTTGCTCACCGCCATGCAACTTTCTGAGGCGTATCAGCTTATGGTGCTGGGGGCAACTTTGGTTGTGCTTATTTCGATTTATGGGCGGCAGCGTGGGGTAAGGCAATAACATGGTCAGTAGAGGCTGTTAGCGTTGACCATTAGCAGCCTGCCTTTGGCACGTGCGCTGGATGCACATGTTAGCCGAATCACTAGCGCTAAAAATTTTGGCATGACGTTGTAACTGTCATAATACGCTACTTTTTCCAAAACATTAGGTTTTGAATGAGTTTTGGTAGCTCCCAAGGTTCTGGTTTCGCGCCCTCTTCATATTCTTTGATTAATTGCTTGTAATATCCGTTGACCTTTTGTTTCTTTTTTATTTCCTTCTTGAGTTTCCTAATCTCCTTTATTCTTTTATCTTCTCTGTTCTTTAACTCGATATATTGAGCTATTATTCGATTTCCCCATGATTTCCACTCCTCCAGAGTCGAATTGTCACTGGGTAGTTGATCCAGACGTTGTTTTGGGGATTTATTGTTTTCCACGTAATCTACCCTGTCTTGTTCGGCTAACGAGCTAAGCTCACAGGTATGAACCCTACAGCTTCCTCGAGTGAACTAGGTTTAGAATGTAGACTTTGTCAGCACAGTTGCGTCCCCTGTGATGTGTAGTTATGCATAAATAGCGATTGGAAGGATATGTAAGGCAGGACCTTTGATTTCAGGCTCGGTATCAGGAAGGTCAAAACCACCATCTCCAAGGGTTGAAAACGCTGTCAAAAGCTGTGTCAATATATCTTTAGGTGCTTTACTAAGTGCGGTTTTTCGTAGAAGGTTGATTGAACCACTTTCGTCAACATTTTGAATAACCTTCCCTATGACTTTAAATCTCCCGTCAACTAAGTCGGACATCATAGGGTCATTGAGAAAAGATGTTTCTAGAGTAATCACAGCTCTTGTTCTTGAAAATATCCCATTAGTTGTGACATCAACAGTATTACCCGCCTTTAGACCCGCGTTTAAGGACTCCAACTGCTTTTGCATTGTGACAATCTCTAAATTTTGATTCTGTCCACTTTTCTTGCTCTTATTAGTTTTGGATTGTGCCGGACTCTCAAAAGCTTTGGCTAAACTTAAAAGCTCAATAATGCTATCTAGCGATTCTACTAAAGGATTTTTACTCAAGGAAGCTTCAAACTCAACAAAATTACCTGGCGTAATGCAATTCTCTGCTGTGAGCTCAGTTAAGAATTGTCGCTCTATCATCATTTCTCTAAGCTGAAAAAATAAAGAAGCAGGTGTATGAACTCTTTCCTCTGATGATTTGCGCTCTGACGTATTTTCTTTTAATTTATCTCTTTCACCAGACAAATCAATTTTTAAAAGCGAAGAAAAGGCTTCACTTAATCCAAAGCCTGCTTTGATTTTCTCCGTACTCGTATTGTTAGCCCCCTCAGTTTGCGTTACAGACGTAACAGTACTGATACCTCCCTGTAACATGGCTAGCAAGTCAAAAACTAGTCTCTGATTTAGGTATACGGGGACAACAAGGTTATTTTTCACTCTAGTACTTCCAAAATATACACAGGGAAAGCTTTATACAATAGCATTAAGCTCAGAGGCGCACGTTTAGTGCGTCCCTTACAGCGACCAGTTAGCGGGTTCCTTTAAGTCTCTTAACATAGAACAGCTCAGGATCTCCCTCATCAAGATTGTACACCGTGCCACTCGGCTCGTAAGACATGTTCTGCATAAGCCCTTGCATGGGCTTGTTAGATTCATTGGTGGAGGTAAACAACTTGTCGGTTTTGCATATCTCCTCGAGATGCTTAATCAAGGCCGCAGCGACACCTTGCCGCCTACTGGCCTTGTCCACTATCAGCATCGACATAAAACCGTTTGAGAAAAAGGTGTATTCAAGCACGGCATAGCCAACCACTACATCGTTAATGAGAGCAACAATGGCTTGCCCTGCGTCGACCCATTCACGAATGTGTTGCTTGTGGCTGGTGTCCTCGGCGGCTATAAGGTCTATTGTATAGATGGCTGCCAAGTCAGATTCTGTTGCGTCTCGTATTTTCATATCCTTACGTCAAGCACCATAACGTGACACCGGTGTGACCGTATCAGCCTTTCACGCTGTCTGGCACCCAGGTGCCTAGACTGGCTGAGAAAGGTTCGATGGCCGTGCTCTCAAACAGACCC